>NZ_WVTE01000293.1:0-25109 GCF_009939605.1 Rhodococcus sp. YH1
CCCCCGCCGCTCCCCCTACCGGAACTGCCCCCGATACCCGGACTCTGAACCCCTCGAGCCCACACACCATCGACATGTTCTGAGGCGTGACGCTTGGTCCTTGCTCGACGGCAGGCCGGTGAGCCCCCACCAGGTGTGGTGGATAAGCACGATTACCCACCACTCATGTTGCGGTGCAGCAGAGTTGGACGGAACGACGGGCGAGGAAGGTGCCATGGTGCCTGTGCCCGCTTGGCGTGGGAACACGGGTTCGGGACCGGGACCGTCCCAGCCGATCAATCCGGCCGGATCGGCGGCAGCGAACAGCGCCACGACGGCATCTTTGCTGGTGCCGTCCGGCGACCGACCGGCGATCGGATCGAGGTGGTGTTCGTGCTGGAGGTGCGAGACGTGGCGACCGTACGCGCCCGGTTGTGCTGGACGCGGTAGTGGTGGCGCCCACGTCATTCCGGCTCGTGCCGGAACGACGTTCCTACGCCACGGGCGAGGCCCCCGGAACCAGGGATTCCGGGAGCCTCGCCTGTGTTGCGCTGTCAGAGGCAGTCGTTGCCGGGCGCGGGCAACTCGACCCCGAAGTCGCGTCGCATGATCCCGACTCCCGTGCCGGACAGGGTGCGCAACTTCGTCGGGTGCAAGCCGACCTCGAGTGCCTGCTCGACAAGGCCGAGCAGGCGCGTGTCGGACAGCGGATGCAACGCCGCTTTCTCACGGGCGGCGTCGAACGCGCACCCTGCGTCCGGTCCCTGGACGTCGACGTAGGCGAAGACCCGGCAACCGTCAACGCTGCCACTCGCCCCATTCTTCTTCGCCATGGTCGCGGAGGGCGCGCACATGCGCCTTCCCGCGTGCACCCGCTGGAACGTGACCGAATCCGATCCACCAGGATGTGACCTGCGTCCACACCGCAGCGAGGGGGAGTATCGGCCTCTGCTTGCTGCTGTGCGCCGCCGCCGCTCACTCACACGAAGAAGCCTCCTCCTGCTGCTACTGATGGATAGGACAGCAGGTTGTCCGTGGCATTCTTCGCGTGAGGCGGCAGCTCCACGCCCCCGGGACGGTTTCGGCGACCGGCTTGTCGATCCGAGGGAGCGCTTCCATATGCTTGGTGTTGCGCACGTCCTGATCGGCGTCGGTCGCGAACTGTTCCACCGATCCGGAACGCTGACCGGCGAGTGACGTGCGTCTCGTCCGGGCCGGCATCCAACCACCGGACGTGTCCCACGAGCCGGAAAGGCAGAGGAGCACAGTGAGCACAGCAGAATTGGCACAGTGGAACTCCGAGGAGGCTCTTGCGGAAGCGATGATCCCGATCATCGGTGGCTTACACCGCACGCGCTCGGTGACCATTCTGCTTCACAGCCGCTCCCTGGTGAACAAGTCGGTCATCAGCATCCTGCGAACCCATCGTTTCGCCCGACAGATCAGCGGCGACGAGCTGTCCGTCGAAGAGACGTTCCCTTTCCTCGAGGCACTGACGCATCTCGACCTCCGGCCCTCCAAGATCGATCTCGGACTCCTGGTGATGAACTACCGGGCGAACGGCGACGGAGTGCCGATCCCTGAGTTCGTTGCACGCAGTCTTGCCGAACTGGCCGGTACCGCTCCGACGTCTCCGCAGCCGCAGGATGTGATCCTGTACGGATTCGGGCGCATCGGTCGACTGGTGGCTCGACTGCTGATCGAAAAGGCCGGCTCGGGAAATGGGTTGAACTTGCGCGCCGTGGTGGTCCGAAAGGGAGGTAGTGACGACCTGACCAAGCGCGCCTCGCTGCTGCGTCGCGACTCGGTCCACGGGCAGTTCAACGGCACGATCAAGGTCGACCCAGAGAACAACACCCTGATCGCCAACGGCAACGTCATCAAGTTCATCTACAGCAACGATCCGACGAGCGTCGACTACACCGAGTACGGCATCGACAACGCCATCCTGATCGACAACACCGGGATCTGGCGCGATCGCGCCGGGCTGTCGCAGCACCTCCGCCCGGGGGTGGCCAAGGTGGTGCTCACCGCGCCCGGCAAGGGCGACGTGCCCAACATTGTGCACGGGGTCAATCACCGCGACCTCGACCCGACCGAGAACATCGTCTCGTGCGCATCGTGCACCACCAATGCCATTGTCCCGCCCCTGAAGGCCATGGACGACGAGTTCGGTGTCGCGCGAGGCCACGTCGAGACCGTGCACTCCTTCACCAATGACCAAAACCTGCTGGACAACTACCACAAGGCCGATCGGCGCGGCCGATCGGCGCCCTTCAACCTCGTGCTCACCGAAACAGGTGCCGCGTCGGCCGTGGCGAAGGCGCTCCCCGGCCTTCAGGCCAGGATCACCGGCAACTCGATCCGCGTACCCACCCCAGACGTCTCCGTCGCCATCCTCCACCTTCAGCTGGGGCGTGAGACCACCAAAGATGAAGTGCTCGAACATCTTCGTCAGGAATCGCTGACAGGCGCCCTGAGTCGGAATCTCGACTACACCGCGGCAACCGACGCCGTGTCCAGCGACTTCATCGGTTCACGCGCGGCGTGCATCATTGACGCCAACGCGGCAATCGTCGACGGTGACACCGCCATTCTCTACGTCTGGTACGACAACGAGTTCGGTTACTCATGCCAGGTGGTGCGTACCGTCCAGTACCTCTCGGGCGTGGAGTACGCCGTCTACCCCGCCACGGGCAGCGCTGCCGTGGAGCCGGTCGGTTCGCCTGCCACTGCCCAGTGACATCGCACCTGCGAGGGGTCGTCTGCGGGGTGAATGCCGTGGCAGCAGCGGTATGGGACCGAATCGTGGAGAGTTCGGCACCACGAGCGTCTACCGGGCTGAATCGGGCAGGCCCGTCCTGACAGACGAACTGTCGCCTGTCACGTACTGGCGATTCACGGTTCCGGAAGGCGAACCGCCGAAGGACTCCCACGCCACGGTCGAGCTGCGCTGCACGTGCATCCGTTCGAGGACTTCACCGGCCGAGCGGTCCGGGTGAGGGTCGCCGGAGCGATGCGGCGGCTGGATTTCCCGTTCTCGAGCTCAGCATCGAACGGGACACCGCCCCACATGCCCGGTACGTGGCGGCGCTGCGGGAGTGGGATCAGCACCGGTCATTGGCTCTGCGGTGTGAATTCTGGCGGGACGTTCGTTTCGCATCGTTGGACAATCAGAACTGTGGGCCCTGCCTGCGACGCAGCATCGAGCCGGGGGAGCAGGAATGCCGCCCGTGAGCTCCGGTCAACCATGCCGGACAAGCACGCCCAGCAGGGCTGCGAGCGAGTACGAACGCGGCTGCGCTGCGGGCCGGGGCGAGCGCCTCGGCCCGCAGGCGACACAAGCGCCTACCGAGTGCGAAGACCCGGGGCGGCGGTGTCGAGCCGTAGGCCCGGTCCGCTGCGATGCGAATGCTGCATGCCTGGCATGCATGCAGCGCACGCATGTGTCCGCCAGCGCGTGTCATCGATCGGAGTGCGGGGTATGCCACGGCGGCGTCGGTGCGATGCAGGTCTGTTCGGAGCAGGATGCGGTACTCGGAACGGCCGTGGGTGTTCAGTAGCGGGCGGGATGGCCGGCGTCGTCCCAGTCGGGCAGCGGCGGCACCCGGGTGGCAAGGACGGCATCGGCGAAGATCAGCGCGACGGCAAGGGTGCGGGCCACCGGACGGAGGACCAGGGTGGAGATCATCAAAACGTGCCTCTTCCTTCTGCGAGTGGCCGCCTGGCGACGGGGAGGGCCCGGACACCCCGCCCCAGGGGAAGGCGGGGCGTCCGGGAGGGGCGACTCGTCGGCCCGAGGTGCGCGCGCACCGCCGGCAGGGGGTGGCGGTGCGCGGCAGCGGGCCTCGCCGAGTCGACGGCGACGGTCGTGCAACCTTCAACCACATTTACGGCACTCGGTGCCGGAAATCAAACCGGGGCGCCCCGGGATGCCGGCGCGATGGCCCGAGCGGTGCGCCCGGCCGCTGCACCCCCGGACCGGTGACAGTCGGCAGGCCCGAGGACGGTCGACCTCCTGCGGCCGTGTCGACAGTGGGCGCATCGAAAGTACGCGGGTGGAGAGATGTGGGCCCTCGAGGTGCGCACCTGTCTCTGGTGCGTATCGAAGGGGGATCCGGAAGGGGAAAGTGGCGTCGCTCTAGGCTGACCTCTCGTGCAGGCTTTCGTCGATGAGAACACCGTCCGCGGCATCTTGGTGGTGGCCGCAGTGGCGGATCCGTCGGCGCTCGATCAGGCGCGCAGAACGTTGACGGCGCTGAGAATGAAGGGTCAGGAACGGATCCACTTCAAGTCCGAGCGCGATGCCCGCCGACGCACGATCTGCTCGGCCCTGGTGACATTGGACGTGCAGGTGCACGTCTACGACGCGACCGGGCTGACACCCAAGGTGGGGCGCCCACGATGCCTCGAGGCACTGGTCGGCGATCTTGCCGAGCTGTCGGTCTCGCGTCTGGTGCTCGAGCAGGACGATTCCACCGTCAAGTCCGATCGCCGCACGTTGTTCGACGCCACCGGCAAACACGGGATCCGGGATCGGCTGACGTATCACCATCTGCGCGCCAAGCAGGAACCGATGCTGTGGATTCCCGACGCGGTCGCCTGGGGTCTGGCCAAGGGCGGCGAATGGCCTGCCCGGGCCCGGCCGTTGATCACCAAGACCGTGGCAGTGCGGTAGAAACGCGAAACCCGGCTCACCAACCGTCCGGAAGGCTGCCGGGTCCACTTCACCGGAGCTAATGCCCCGTGCACTCATCACAGTGCCAGACAGGCAGGTTTGGTGCAAGCACCAGGCCAGAAAGGTGCAGGTGAGGGCCGTCGGCAGCAAGTACGCCCCTTTGAGGGTGCAGCATCAGACCAGTGCGGATTCGGGGCGCACCAGCCGGGCACGAAGCCGCAGTTCAGCACGCTTGTGAGCGATCGACAGGGACGTGTCATAGCGTCCGAAGATGGTGGACGTCACGGGTTCGCGTCTTCTGCAACTCGTGATTGTCCATGATGGATAATTCCGGTTATCCATCAATAGTATTGTTGTGCAGCGGGATTGGACGTAACGCCGGGTCGAACGCGATGCCATGACGCTGGCGCTACACGTCGCGCAGGAACGCGAGTTCAGACTCATTCCGAACCGGGACCGTCCCAGCCGATCGCTCTGGCAGCGTCGACGGCGACACACAGCGCCGGGGCTGCGCCAGCACTGCCGATCGACTGTGCATGTGCACTCGCCCCACCTCGTTTTCCGCGAGCTCCTTCACCGGTATCGCACGAAAACTGTTGTGGCGCATTGTGAAACGAAATGCCGATAACCTATATTACGTCAACTTGCGCACTTCATATTGCATCTGATGACCGATCCGGTCGCGCGTGATTCACCCTGGCAGGGCTGCTGGTGGGCTTCGTCGGAGGAGCAACGTAGGAGCTTTCGACCATAGCCGTGTCCCCCCTTCCTGCTCGTGGTCGATCGTCGAACTCAGCGTGGAGTTGGTACCGCTGCACAACGCGTGTCCATCGTTGATCACCGAGGGACGGCCGGGCCTACACCTCGAATCCGCGCACCTCGTGTGCGGGCACCACCGAACGGGTCGCCGACTCTCCCGGTCGGACGACAACCGGTCTCGCGGCGCACCCGATCCCCGAGGCCACCGATACCGACGCAAACCCGAGACGAACCCTCGGCGACTACTTGCGAGGGCGTCAGCGACGCGCGGCGAGCACGTCGGCGTCGAGAAAACCCTTCAATCCCCCACTGAAGACATCGTTGTCGTCACCGGCGACCATATGGCCGGCCCCGGGCACATCGATCACGGTGGCCGTCGGGATCAGCTCACGCAGTTCCTGGGCACCTTCCTCGCTGACCACATTCGACTGCGCGCCCCGCACGAGCATCGTCGGAACGGTGATCGCGGCCGCAGCCACCCGGGCACGCTCGTACCGCACGATCGAGTCGGCCTGACGCGTGGGCTCGTCACCCTGGCGCAGAAACGCCGGATCCCAATGCCAGTACCAGCGCCCCTCACGCAGGCGCAGGTTCTTGCGCAACCCGTCCGGATTCGGCGTGCGCACCCGGTTCGGGGTGTACGCCGCGACCGCTGCCCCCGCGTCGTCCAGACTCGCGAAACCCTCGAGACCACTGCGCATGAACGCCATGATCTCCGCGGTACCGCCGGTTTCCACCCTCGGTGCGATATCGACCAAGACCAGACCACGCGCCAGTGCGGGATTTTCTCCCTGCCCGATCAACGACGTCATCCCGCCCATCGAGGCACCGACCAGGACCGGCTTCTCCCCCAGCGCGCCGACGATCGAGGTCAGGTCGGCGACCAACGCGTCGATGCCGTAGTCCCCGTCCGGGGCCCACTGACTGTCGCCATGTCCCCGGGCGTCCACCGCGACGGCGGACCAACCGTCCGCCGCGAGGTTGCGTCCGGTGTTGCGCCAGGAATGCCGGGTCTGGCCGCCGCCGTGCAGCAACAGCACCACGCCTTTCCTGTCGACGCCCGCCTCGCCGGCATCCTGCGGTGGATCCCACCGGTCGGCGGCAAGGGTGACACCGGCACCGCGGAATTCGCACTGTGTGGCTATCGGGTCCATGGAGTTCCTCACCCAGATCATCGAGTCGAGCACGTGCCCTCATGTTGCCCTACCGGGGAACAATGATTCCTTCCGCACGGGAGCTGCGTGTTCTCCTCCCGCACCTGACGGGAGTCGGATAGCCGTTATTGAAGATCAAGGAGTACTCCCACGGATCGGCTGCAAGCCGGGCTGGCTCCACGCTCTATCGAGCACGAGCGGCACGGCGGTGCTTGCGCGGGACGTCGGCCACGGTCGACTGATGGGGCCGCCGTACCCTCGGCTGGGTCGTGCACCACGACAGGTGCACGCCCTGTGCCGGCGAAGTGCCGGCGCGTGCACCTGGGCGGTTAGAAGCCGAGGCTGCGGGCGATCAGCAGTTTCTGTACCTCGGAGGTGCCTTCGCCGGTGGTCAGGACGCGAGCGTCCCGGAAGTGCCGTGCGACGTCGTATTCGTCGATGAATTCGTAGCCGCCGTGCCACTGGCTGACTCGGTAGGCCACCTTGTTGGCGATTTCGGAGGCGATCAGTCTGCAGAGCGCGGCTTCCTGCAGGCAACTGTGCAGAGGGGATGCCCGATCCGGCCGATCGGGCATCCCCGTGTGGTCCGCATGTCGTGCCTGCTGGTGCACCTAGGACAGCGGTGCTCAGATGGCAGCGCGGAACCGTTCTATGGAGGCGGGCGTAAGTCGTTACTCCGGATTGTCCGAGGCTTCTGGCAAGCATTGCGGATCAGGGGTCTCCCGATCTACGGGGTCAATCATCGATGCTAGCTACCAGACGCTGGCCTTTCACGCCGCGGGCGAGTTCTTCCAGGCCGGCAGGAATGTCGTGGAATCCGATCGTCCTGGTGGCGATCGTCAGGCCCCCGGAAGCAATGAACTTGATGACTTCGACGGTGTCCGCTGGGGTGCCGCCCACCGAACCGACCAGATCCAAGTCCTTCATCGCCAGCAGATACGTGTTGATCGTTGCTTCCTGCCGACCGACTCCGACCTGGACGATCCGGCCGCCGTGTCGGACCGCCTCGATGGCGCCGGCCGTGGTCGTTCCGAAGCCCGCAAAGTCCACGATCAGGTCGAGACCGAAGGGGGCCAGTTCCGTGACGTCGTTGACGACCTGCTTGACGCCCCGCTCGAGGCCTGCGGCGTGGACTTCCGCATTGATCTCGGCGGCATAGACTTCGGCACCGCCGAGAACTGCCATGCGAGCCCCGGTCATGCCGAGTCCACCAAGGCCGATGATGCCGACCTTCATGCCCGGACGCAGACCACCGCGGACGAAAACCGCATGGTATGAGGTCATTCCTGCGTCGGTTGCTGCAGCGGCCTGGACGAACGGGACCCCGTCGGGGATGGGGATGAGTTCGCTCGCCGGGGCGATCGTCTTCTGTGCGTACGCGCCGTGGCGTCCGATGCCGATCGTCTTCTGGCCGATGACGCCGCTCTGTCCGTCGCCCATGGCACTGATCGCGACGCGGTCGCCGATCGCAGCATCGGTCACGCCCTTTCCGACGGCAGAGACGATGCCGGCGGCCTCATGTCCCAGGATGATAGGAGTGAACCCGAGGACTTCCGTCAGGGTGCCGTCGGTGATGCCGACATCGCTGTGGCACAGGCCCGCGGCCTTGAGATCGACCACGACTTCACCGGGGGCCGGCGTGGGGTCCGGCAGATCGACGAGCTCGAGTGGAGACCCGAGACCTTTGAACATCCAAGCTTTCATGGTGAGCCTTCTTTCTTGTTGAGCGACATAACTGACGTGGTAGCGGATGTGTCCGGATCCCGCGGTGCCACAACCATCGATCGATGCGGCGGCGGTGTGGTGGCGGGTCGGGTGGTGTGGAGGGGTGCGGTGGCGTACCGCAGCCGCGTCCATGGCCGCGGTACGCGCCGGTGACCGGCCGCCGGGTCTGGGAGCGCCGATGGGCGGTCCAGGCAGGTCGCCGGGACCGCTACGTGCGCACCGTCATCGATCCCGCTCGACGTGACATCTCGGCTACGAGCACACGCCGACTTGGGGCGAGGAAGCACACCTGTCTTTGCGCAGATGATCGTCAGATGAATTCGCTGGGATCGGTTTCCCGTTCGTCGTCGACAGTTAAAAAGGTGATCGACTGTCGATCGAAGACCTTCTCTTCGTCCGCGCCGATGACGGCGGCTGTTTCCGGTGAAGTCAGGTGTGCCATGCCGACATCGAAAGCCGCACGATCGTCGAACCAAATCTCTGTGACTACATCGTATGGCGCCTCCATGTCCGACCGGTAGGTGCCATTCTCCCAATTCCGCAAGTAGTGCCGAACATATCTGCGCAAGCCCGGAACCATTTTGACAGCCAGGGGGGCATGCTTGTTCTCGTAGTAGGTGATGAACTCCTCAAGCGTGGTCCCTGGCTTCCTTTTGATCATGACGTAAGCCTTGAACATGCCATCTCCATTCACTATTCGGCAGCGGTGGGAAAACTTCGGTCGAGCTGTGTTGTTCTTGCCCTGACCAGCCCCGCCATTCACCGATGGATTCCCAAGGGGAAGTGAGCCAGTACGGGAGGGAGCTCCATCACCCGCTGTCACAGGATCGTGCTGTCGACTCGAAGTGAGCGCTCCGTCTGCTCGAGTCCGGGCGTGGTACCCCCGAACCGGCGTCGGCCCGCCCCCTCGCACTGGACTGCCCCAAGTGATAGGAATCCACCTCGAATACGTTCTGTCTCAGGAAAGTTGACAGCTTCAGGGGCACCTCTGGATCCGGCTGATGCGGTCGCTCGTGGCCGGTGCGCTCGCAATCACGGGTGCCCGTTGCACAAGACGATCGGGGTCGCTCAGGTGGCGAGCCCCCCGTCGACCATCAGGCGTTGCCCGGTGATGTATGAGGCCTTGCTGGAGGCCAGGAAAGCGATCGCCTCCGCGATTTCTTCGGGGAGCGCGAGGCGCGCCAACGGCGTCTGTCCCACGGCAAGCTCCAGAAGGTCGCGCGTGACCTGGTCGGCATCGCGCATCGGCGGAACCATTCCACCTTCGACCACGCCGGGGCCGACCGCGTTCGCCCGGATGCCGTGGGCGGCTTCTTCGGTGGCCAACATCCGCATCATCATGGCGACCGCCGCCTTGGGTGTGGCGGACAGTGCGTCCGTGGGAACCGTGCGGTCCACCGCTGTGGTGATCAGTGCGGTGATCGAGCCACCGCCTCCGGCTCGCAGCGCCGGCACGGTTGCCTTGGCGATATTGAAGAAGCCGAGAACATCGGTCTGGATTACGCCGGCGAATTCGTCGTCGGTGAACTCGATCAACGGCCGGGTGCGGAAGACCAGGCCGGCGGCCGACACCACGGTGTGAATCCGACCGTGCTCGGCCAGCGCGGCGTCCACGACAGCTGCCACGGACTCCCGGTCGGTCACATCGCAGGACAGCGCCGTCGCGTTGCGTCCCAGCTCCCGAATCGATGTGGCGAGTTTCTCCGCGTCCGCTTCTCGGGATCGGTATGTCAGCACGACATCACAGCCGCGTTCGGCGAGCAAGCCCGCCGTGGCGGCACCGATTCCCCCGGTGGCGCCGAACACCACCGCGCAGCCGGTCGACGGGAACTCGGGCGTGTGAACTCCGAATGATGGCATGTCTGCTCCTGACATTATCGATTGCAGCCGGTCAAGGCCTCTTGGTGCCGACGCGCCGGGTGGGCTGCTCGAACGTCTCGGGCTCGTTGCACCTCTACCGCCGAACGTCTACAGCGTCAGCGACATCACCATCTCCCATAAATGACAGGAATGTCAGTGATTTGGCTTGATCGTGTGAGACTTATCCGATATCACCGCAGAAGGACAGCCATAATCCGGACATGACATGGGAATCACGATTTATGAGCCGTGGACACGGTATGCGCGAGGACCGACATGCTCGCGGTGTGGGCCCGCGTCGTGGCCGAGGTCAGACCCGTGTGCTCTGTTCCGTCCCGGTCTGGGGTGTCTGCTCCACGAACTGACCAGGCGTCCGCCCGTGCCCGGGGGGGCCGGCATAGGCCTGACCGAGCGTCATCCACGCCCTGGCAATCGGCCCGGTGGTGACCAGGGCGGTGTCGGCGACGTGGCGTCGGCGGGTCAGCACCAGGCAGAAGTCCTCGATCGGTCCACTGACCGAATCCTCGAGGTGCTCGTCGCCGAACTCCCATGTCCGGTCCGGGGCGACGGACAGGGACACGCGCACGCCGGTGGCCGGTACCGGCACGCCACGATTGACGAAGCTGAAAGGAAGCGCAAGGCACGCGATCCGGGCGATGTGCTCCAACCGCGACGTCACCGGCCGCACGACGCCGACGGTATCGGCGATGTCCTGCCCGTGCGCCCAGGTCTCCATCAGCCGGGCGGTGACCATCGACGCCAGGCTCATGGAAGGCCCGTACCAGGGGTGGCGCGCGCCGGGCGTGGCCGAACGGAACGCGTGCAGCAGCGATCGGCGACCCTGTCGCCACGTTTCGAGAAGTTGTGCCGAAGACAGCTCGAGCAGCGGTTCGAGCACTGCGATGCTGTAGGCGTCCGGGTCCTGATCTGCTCGGTGTCGCTGTTCGGCGAACGCCTCGGGATCGGTGAGTGACATCTCGGCTGCGGCGTCGAAGAAGGCGAGGTGAGCGATCTGATGCCGGCTCGTCCATCCGTCCGCGGGGGTGAGACGGTTCCATTCGGTGTCGCCGAAGGCTGCCACGACGTCGTCGAGAGCCGCCTGCTCGGCTTGAAGGTCGTCGATGAGGTGCGCGTATGTGCTCACGATTTCGGTCCTGTCGTTTCGTCGGTCATCGGTGCGTTGGGCTGTGCAGCGCGGGTAGACGCCGCGTTGTCGATCTTTCGCCGCAGGCGTCGCATGCCCTGCAGCCATCGATCGGGTTCGGTGGCCCGCATGGCGTAGTACTGCGCCACTTGCGGGTGCGGGAGGATGTAGAAGCGGTCGTCGCCGAGGGCGTTCAGCACCTCGTCGGCAACCTGGTCGGCTTCGAGAACGCCAATGCCGAATACGACGTCGCCGACCTCGTTGGTAGGCAACATCTGGGTCCGAACACCTTGAGGGCACAGGCACTGGACCGTGATGCCGCGGTCCCCGTAGGTGGCGGAGACCCATTCGGCGTGCGCGACTGCTGCGTGTTTGGTGACCGAGTACGGTCCGGAACCGAGCATCGTGAGCAGCCCTGCTGCCGATGCGGTGACGACGAAACGTCCTTTCCCCTGCTCCAACCACTCGGGCAGGAGTTCGCGCAAGGCGCGCACGTGGGCCATCACGTTCACGTTCCATGATCGATCCCAGGCGGGTTCCGCGTCGTCCGCACCTGTCTCGATGCCTGCGTTGGCGAAGAAGACATCGATCGAGCCGATCGCCTGCCGTGCCTGCACGACCAGATCGTGTACGGCACTTTCGGCTGCCGCATCGCCCGGTACGGCGTATCCGCCGACTTCCTCGGCGACGGCCATGCATGCGTGCGGGTCGAGGTCGTTGACGACCACCCGCGCTCCGGCGCGGGCCAGTCGATGCGCGAGCGCGCGGCCGATGCCGTTACCGGCGCCGGTGACGACGATCCCTGCGCCCTGAAGCCAGGGCGGGTCGTTGCGAGGGTGCATATGTTCGAGACCTTTCGATTGACGAAGAAGCGCACAGAAGCGCACAGAAGGTGCCTGCAGAGGACCGACATCTATTTGACATCTATGTCAAGTACATGGTCAAGTGTCCTCGTCCCGCAGGAGCACGATTGGACGCCCGCCGCGTCCATCCCGCAGACGGAGGCTCAGACGCTGCTGGTGGCGTTCGGAAGCAGAGCGATGTTCTCCGCGGCCGCCGTCGCCGCCGCCTCGAGGAAGGACCGAACAACCGGTCTGGTGTCCCCGCGCCGGTACGCGACCCCGATGATCGACGGGCTCGCGTCGGGCAACTCGATGGCCCGAATCAACGGCGAAGGGGCAAATCGCGCCATCGTGGCACAACCGGTCACGACAAGCGGGGCGGCTGCCAGCGCCAGCTGGATGCCCTGCACCGTCGACACCGGTGGGAGTTGCGTATCGACCAGGGAATGCCCGCGTTCGGGGTCCAACTGCCAGAAACTCGAGAACCACTCCGGCGCATCGAGGCCGAGCATCGGATACTCGATGACGTCGGCCACGGAAAGAGTTTGCTCGGACGCTAATTCGTGTGTGCTCCGCACGAAGAGCGCCCGTGGCTCCGCCGCAATCGGTATGACATCGACGTCGTCGTGCACGACGGGGCAACGCACAAGCGCCACATCGATCACTCCGCTCGCGACCAGGTCGACCTGATCGGCGAAACTGGTGTCCCGCAGTCTGACGGTGACATCGGGGTGCAGCGCCCGGAACGCCTCGAGGATGGGCCTGGTGAGCTCGCCGGCGGACAACGGTCCGGCCACCGCCCCGATCCGCAAGGTCGCGCTGTCGTCCGGGGCCGTCGCCTGCACGGCGGATCGCGCGTCCTCGACCTGGTGCAAGATGTCGCGGGCCCGGCCGACAAGTTCTCGTCCTGCGTCGGTGAGAATCACACCCCTGCTGGTCCGGGTGAAGAGCTCGACACCCAGATCACGTTCGAGCCGGAGCAACGCTTGGGACAGAGGCGGCTGCGCCATGTAGAGCCGCCGGGCGGCGCGGCGCACACTGCCTTCCTCCGCGACGGCGACCAGGTACTGCAGCTGTCGCAGGTCCATCGCACCTCCGTCTACCCCGCCTCGCTCATATGGTACAGATCACAATTCCGGGCAGATGCCGCCTGCTGCTCGACCAACGGTCACTCGTCGGACACGGATCCCACCGCGTTCGACCACAAGGTGGTCAGGGTGTGGACGACGACATCCTCGTCGTACGGCTCGCCCTGGATGAACGACGCCCGGGCCACCTGCTCGATCATCCCGCCGAGGAGCCGGGCAACGACCTGCGGATCGAGTTCCGGGTCGAGCCGACCCACTTTCTGTTGATGGCGCACGCCGTGTTCGATCCGACCCAGGAACAGGCCGCGAATCCCTTTGAGCAGCTCCTGTGAGTAGGAGTCGTAGGGGGCGACCTCCTCGATCAACCCCATGATCCGGGCGTTACGCGCATACGCCTGCAGGTAGCGCCGATTGGCCGCCGCCAAACGGTCCCGAGGGCTCGAGCCCGCCGCGTCACCGACCGCAGACGCCTCGAACATCTCCCCGGTCACCTGCTTGACCACTTCCCGGAAGATCTCCTCCTTGGACTCGAAGTAGGTGTAGAAGCTGCCGTAGGAGACTTCCGCGCGCCGTGTGATGTCGGCGACCCGGGCCTCGTTGAGGCCGACCTCCTCGAAGGCGTCCCGGGCCGCTTGGATGAGCGCGGCACGGGTTCTCTTGCCGCGCGCCGACAGCGACTGGACCGGCACCGGCTGGCCGCCGCCACCGTTGCCCTTGCTGTCAGCCGCAGCCGCACCCTCGCTGCCCGAAGATGCCGCTCGCACGGGCTGTGCCATTGCCTGTCTCCTTTCCGGGACGGCTCCGCCGCTCGCCGGGGCCACGCCCGTCCGTCGATGATATGACACGCGAGTCATCCAGCCGTGGACGCCGCCGAATCACGAGGACGGAAGCGGTCTGACGTGGCACACCGATCCGACGGGTCGGCCGATCATCTCTCACGGGTCAGCGGTGCACGGTCGCAGCCACACCGGTGAATTGCTCCCTCAGTGTGCGCTTGAGGAGCTTTCCCGTTGCGGTGTAAGGCAATTCCTCGACAAACACCACCCGACGCGGGCATTTGAAGTGTGCGATGCGGTTGCGTGTGTAGTCGATCAGCTCTGCTTCGTCGATGCCGTCGCCCTCGGGTACCACCACCGCCACGACCGTCTCCCCCCACTTCTCGTCCGGGACGCCGATGACGGCGACTTCCGAGACTGCGGGGTGGCGGTAGAGGACCTGTTCCACCTCGATCGGGTAGACGTTCTCTCCCCCGGAGATGATCATGTCCTTCTTCCGGTCCACCAAAGTGATGAAGCCGTCGGCGTCGGCCCGTCCGAGATCACCGGTGTGGAACCAGCCGCCCCGGGTGGCTTCGGCCGTCTCCGCCGGTCGGCCCCAATACCCCGCGAAAATGTTCGGGCCGCGCAGCACCAGTTCGCCGACCTCACCGACCGCGACATCGTGATCCTCGTTGTCGACGATCCGCACGTCGACATGCATGAACGGTCGGCCCACCGAACCGGCGTGCGAGACCACCGACTCCTCGTCCAGCAACAGCGTGTTCGGCGAAGCCTCGGTCATCCCGAACCCTTCCAGGAACATCCAGCCGCGCTGCTGGTAGAACTCGATCACCGGAAGCGGGCACGGAGCGCCGCCGCAGAGCACGTACTGCATCGACGAGACGTCGTAGGAGTCGAAATCCGGCACCTTCGACAGCGCCGCCCACATCGCCGGCACCATGAACTGGGTCGTGGTCTGGTACCGCTGCATCAACTCCAGGGTCCGGTGCGGATCGAACGCGCGCACCGTGATCACGGTGCCGCCGGCGTAGAGGATGGGCAGCACGGACAGGCCCAGCGCACCGATGTGGAACATCGGCGCCACCGCGATGGTCGCCGTCGAACCCGACAGCCCGCTGCCCACCGTGGCCATGTTGAACGCATTCCACTGCATGTTTCCGTGCGTGAGCATCGCTCCCTTGGGGGAGCCGGTGGTGCCGGAGGTGTACATGATCACGCACGTGTCCTCGGCGCGAACGAGCGGATCAGGACCCCGCCGAGGCGCAGTGAGCAACTCGTCGAGCCTCGAGACAGGGTAGTCCCCGATCGGCGCACCGGCGGTTTCGACGAGGATCCGCCGGACACCGTGCCCGCCCTCGGCCAGGGCATCGGTCGCAAGGTCCCGGAATCTGTCGGACACCGCGAGCACGAGGGCGCCGGAGTCGGCGAGAATGTACCGGACTTCTCGGGCGTTGAGCCGAAAGTTGACCGGGACGACGATGGCGCCGAGATTCGCCGCGGCGAACAGCACGCGCACGAATTCGATGGAGTTCTCCATCAAGATCGCGACACGGTCCCCGCGGCGCACTCCGAGTTCGTGCAGTGAGGCCGCCGTGGCGGCCACGTCACGCTCGAGGTCCACGTACGGCACCGTCCGGCCGCTTTCGCCGTCGATCAGTGCGGTCGCGTTGGGTCGGCGATGGGCACGCCGTACGATCCAGTCCCCGATTCCGCCTTGCATTTCATCTCTCCTAAGGTCTTGGTGTCACTGCCCCGCCGCGGCGAGGTGCCCGCTCAGCTGTGCGGAGCCCATGTCGGACGGCGCCGCTCGGCGAATGACCGCATTCCTTCTCTGGCCTCGTCGGACCGGAAGTACCTCGCCGACACGTCCTGCATCGTCGACAGCTCGTCGGCAATCGACGGGACATCGGACCGGAGAAGTTGCTTTGTTCCGGTCCACGCCCTCGGAGCGCTCATCAGCAGCATCTCGACGAGGCGATCGATTTCGCCCTCGAGCTCGTCGGGCGGCGCCACCGCACTGAGCAAGCCGATGCGCGCCGCGTGATGAGCATCGAATGTGTCGCCGGTCAGGAACAGCCGATGAAGCGCATGCGGCACGACTCGGTGTCGCAGCGGCACCGAGATGACCGCCGGGACGACCCCGATCCGCACCTCGGTGAAGGCAAAGGTGACGGTATCTACCGCGACGGCGAAATCACATGCCGCGACCAAACCGGTGCCGCCGGCGCGTGCCGGGCCCGCGAGGCGGGCAACCACCGGCTTCGGGGAGGTCCACAACAACTCGAGGACGGCGCAGAAGTCCCGCGCAGCGGCACCCTTGCGTTGCGGGTCCTCCTTCAGATCCGCGCCGGCGCAGAACACCGGTCCGGTGTGGGTTACGACGACGACACGGACCTCGTCGTCCTGCAGGGCCGCGGTCAGCTGGGCGAGCATCTGCGAGCACAGGTGCGAGGACAGCGCGTTGCGGTTGCCGGGGGAATCGAGCGTCACGGTGGCGATGCCCCGGGTGACGTCGCTGTGCACCAGCTCTTGCCGGCTCATCGGCGTGGCGGCCGTCATCGGTCCGCCCGGGGTGCGCCCAGCAACCGCTTGGCGATGATCTCGTTCATGATCTCGTTCGTCCCCCCGCCGATACCGAGGATGCGCGAGTCACGATAGTGCCGCTCGACCTCGGTCTCACGCATGTAGCCCATGCCACCGTGGATCTGTACCGCCTCGTCGACCACGAAGTCACAGGCAGCGACCGCGGTGTTCTTCGCCATCGCGACCTCCGCGCCGACATCCTCACCGGCCGCCCACCGAGCGGTCACGTCGCGGACGTAGGTGCGTGCCACCATCGTCTGTCGCTGCATCTCCGCGAGCTTGTGCCGGATCACCTGCCGTTCGGCCAGGGGCACGCCGAACGTCGTGCGGACCGTCGCGTGCTCCTTCGCCAGGCCGACGCAGCGTTCTGCGGTCGCCACCGCCTGCACCGCGAGCGTGAGCCGCTCGGATTCGAAGCGCTGCATGATCTGGAGGAAGCCGGTGTTCTCCTGCCCGATGAGGTTACGGGCGGGCACCCGCACCTGGTCGAAGACGAGTTCGGCGGTGTCCGAACACAGCCACCCCATCTTCTTCAGCCTCGAGGCGACCGTGAAGCCCGGGCGATCGGACTCGACGATCAGCAACGAGACCCCGCGATGGCCCGGGCCGCCGGTACGGGCGGCGACCGTGACGAAGTCCGCGCGGGTTCCCGAGGTGATGAAGGTCTTTCCGCCGGTGATCACGTACTCGTCGCCGTCACGCACCGCGCGAGTGGTGATGGAGCCGACGTCCGAGCCGGTGCCGGGCTCGGTGACGCCGAGAGACGCAATCTTGGTGCCGGCAACGACGGGACGGACGAACTCGTCGAGTTGCCACGGGTCACCGGCGGCCGCGATATGCGGCGCGCCGATGGTATGGGAGAACAGTGCCGAGGTAACCCCCGTGCTCCCGCCGGCGAGGATAATCTCCTCGTTGGCGACCATCAGATCGATGAAGTCGCCCTCACCGCCGGCCTTCTCGGGGAAATCGAATCCCAGCAGGCCGAGCTCGGCGGCCTTCTCGTGCAGGGATCGGGGTAATTCGCCGGCTTCCTCCCATGCCGGCAGGTTCGGCACGATTTCGCGACGGGTGAAGCCGCGCACGGCCTCACGGAGGGCGCGACGCTCGTCGGTGTACCAGAGCTCGTTCGCGGAGGTCATCGGGTCTCCAGGGGCAGTAGGGTGGTCGGGATGTCGACGTGTTTGGCGCGCAGATACTCACCCAGGCCCTTCGCCTGGGAATCGAGGTGTGGATTGGCGGCCACGCCCCGGCCGAGCAACCCGACGATGGTCACGCCGCAGGCGCGCAGCAGCGGAAGCTCCCACATTCGCAGCTCGCAGCCTGCCGCTTCGGGCAGCAACTCCCGCACGGTGTCCTCGCTCCACCAGGAGCGCAGCCAGGTGTGGCCCTCGTCGGTGCGGGCCCACACACCGAGGGTGGCGTTACCGGCCTTGTCGCCCGAACGTGCGCCCAGGACCGCGCCGAGCGGCAGCCGCTGTGTCGGTCCGTGGTACGTCTTCGTGCTCGGCGGGGTGGGTGGGTGGATGTCGGGCAGTTCCGCCGACGCGGGGGCGCCGGGCACGGTCCAGGTGCGCGCGCCGAGGGTGACGCGCTGGTCGAACAGCTCGGACCGCATGAGGGTGGGCCAGAACACGGTGAACTCGGTGCCGGTTCCCGGAGGGGCGGTGAAGTACGTGCCCGGATAGGTGGCCAGTCCGATCTCCACGGCGGCTCGGGAGAACCGACTCACTCGCTGGCGATCCGTACCCGTGACGGTGATCGTCAGCAGCGCGACGGCCTCTTCCATCGTGGCCGGATCGGACCGATCGGCACGCAGCAGCCGCACGGTTACGCTGTCGAATGCCTTCTCGCCGTCCGGGATACGTTGCCACAGTGCATCCTGGACGACTCGGGCCTTGTCCTCGATGTGGGTTCCGGTCAGGACGAAGGTGGTGTCGTTGCGCCATCCACCGGAGAACACCGCACCGACCTTGACGGTCGCCGGGGCCGGTTCTCCCCGGACTCCGGACAGGCGCACCCGGTCGGCACCGACCGATTCCACGTGCACGGTGTCCAGTCGGGTGACGACGTCGGGGTTCGCGTAGCGGGGGCCGTCGATCTCGTACAGCAGCTGCGCCGTGACCGTCTCGGTCGTGACGGCACCACCGGTTCCGGGGTGTTTGGTGATGACCGAGGAGCCGTCCGGGTAGATCTCGGCGATCGGAAATCCGACCTCGCTCATCTCGGGGATCTCGGTGAAGAACGAATAGTTTCCTCCGGTGGCCTGTGCACCGCACTCGATCACGTGGCCGGCGGCGACCGCGCCGGCCAGCGCATCCCAGTCCGTTCGGTCCCAGCCGAAGTGCCAGGCCGCCGGTCCGACGATGACGGCGGCGTCGGTGACGCGGCCGGTGATCACCACGTCGGCCCCGGCCCGCAATGCCTCGACGATCCCCCAGGCGCCCAGGTAGGCATTGACGACGATCGGGTCGACGTCAGTGGGAAAGGCCTGACCGGAGTCCAGATGCGGAGCTTCCCATCCGCGGGCGCGTTCCCGTGCGAACAGCTCGGTGGCGTCGTCACCGTCGACGACCGCTACTCGAACGGTGCGGCCGAGTCGCTCGGCGATCGCGGTGACCTGCGCGGCGCAGCCGTGCGGATCGAGTCCGCCGGCGTTGGACACGATCTTGATTCCTCGGTCGAGGCAGTCGCCCAGCACGTCGTCGAGCTGGGTGACGAAGGTGCGGGCATAGCCGGATCCGGGGGTGCGGAGTCGCTGTTTGGCCAGCAGTCCCATCGTCAGTTCGGCCAGCCAGTCACCGGTGAGCACGTCGATGGGGCCGCCGTCGATCATCTCGCGGGCTGCCGACAAGCGGTCACCGAAGAAGCCGGAACAGTTGGCGATGCGTAACGGTGTCGTCGTGTTCATACTTCCCCCTCGGCGCCGATTGTCACCAGTTCGGTCTGCGCGTCGACGTACTGACCGACCGACACGTTGATCTTCTGGACCACTCCGTCGGCGCCGGCCAGCGCGGGGTGTTCCATTTTCATGGCTTCGAGTACGACCAGTTTCTGGCCTGCGGCGACGGTGTCGCCCTCACTGACGAGGACGGCGACGACGGTCCCGGGCACCTCACTGACCGGGCCCGCCGCGGACGCGGCCAGCACGGTGCGGTCGGGTAGGCGCGGCTGCGGTGCCCAGCCGGACTGGCTGGTCGCATCGTTGATCCAGATCGTGCCGTCCCGATGGGTCGCGACGGCACACGGGTAGTCCACGCCGTCGTATCGCACCCGGACCGTGTCGGCACCGAGATCGATCAGGTCGAAGCGCTGGCGGGTGCCGTCCAGGTCGAGGACGAGCTCGGTGTCGCCGGACGGTGCGGCCAGGCGGTAGGCGACCGTCATGGGCTCTTGCCCGACAGGCTGCCACACCGCGGACGTCAGCATCTCTGCGGCGAGCGTCCGGAATCCGGGGGCGGCGAACCCGGTCACCGGGTTCGCGGCGCGCCGACGAGAGACCGACGCTGCCAGTCCGGCGGCCAGGTGTACCACCGTCGGGGTGGCGGGAGCAGGATCGAGAAGGTCCTGGTGATGGTCGAGGAAGTCGGTACATGTTGCGCCGGACAAGAAGTCCGGGTCACGAAGCAGGGCCGCGAGGAAGTTGCGGTTCGTCACCAGACCGTGGATTCGCGTGGCGTCCAGCGCCGAGGCGAGCGCGGCGGCCGCCTCCTCGCGGCTGTCCGCACGGGCGATGATCTTCGCCATCATCGGGTCGTAGTAGGCCGAGACCTCGCCGGGCGCGGACACACCGACCTCGTAGCGCAGCCCCGGACGCTCCGGGTACTCCAACAGATGGAGCGGGCCCGGGGTGGGCAGAAAACCACGGGCGGGATCCTCGGCGTAGAGCCGGACCTCGATCGCGTGGCCGCGCGGAACGACGTCCGCCTGTTCGATCCCCAAGGCCTGACCCTGTGCGACACGCAGCTGCAGCGCCACCAGATCCAGGCCCGTGACTTCCTCGGTCACCGGGTGTTCGACCTGCAGACGGGTGTTCATCTCGAGGAAGAAGAACTCGCCCGTGCGGTCGTCGAGCAGGTACTCGACCGTACCGGCGCCGAGATAGCGGAGTTCGCGGACCAGAGATACCGCGGTCGCGCCCATCTTCTCCCGGAGCTCGGGCCCGACGACCGGTGACGGCGCCTCTTCGAGCACCTTCTGGTGCCGGCGCTGCACGGAGCATTCACGTTCCCCGAGATGCACCGCCGATCCGTGTGCGTCCCCGAACACCTGGATCTCGATGTGCCGAGCCTTGTCCAGGTAACGCTCGAGGAATACCGTCGCATTGCCGAACGAGCTGGCGGCCTCCCGGCGGGCACCGGCGACGGCGTCGACGAGAGTGTCGAGATCGTCGACCCGGCGCATTCCCTTACCGCCGCCGCCCGCGGTGGCCTTCACTAGCAGTGGGAAGCCGACCTCGCGGGCTGCCGCCGCCCAGGCTGTGGGGTCGTCACCGGTGATCTCGGCGTCCGGCAGCACCGGAACTCCGGCTCGTCGCGCGATCGCCTTCGCCTGGTCCTTCAGGCCCATGCTGCGCATCGACTCCGGTGAGGGGCCGACGAACAGGATGTCGGCCCGGCGGCAGGCCTCGGCGAACTCCGCGTTTTCGGACAGGAATCCGTATCCGGGATGGATCGCGTCGGCACCCGCTCGACGGGCGGCGTCGATGATCTTGTCGGCGCGCAGGTACGAGTCCGCGCTTGCGGTGCCACCGAGGGCGACCGCGAGATCGGCATCGAGGACGTGGGGTGACCGAGCGTCCGGGTCCGAGTACACCGCGACGGTGCGGATTCCCAGGGCGCGTGCGCTGCGGATGATCCGTCGTGCGATCTCCCCCCGGTTGGCGACGAGAAGGGTGGTGATGCGGTTGCTGCTCACGGTTGTTTTCCTCACATCCGGAAGGGGGCGAATCGGGTCGCGCCGGCGACGGGGGCCGAGTGCGTCGCCGACAGGGCCAACCCCAGCACGGTGCGGGTGTGCCGCGGATCGATGACGCCGTCGTCCCACAGGCGCCCGGTGGCGTACACCGCGCTCGACTGGGTCTCGATCATCTCTTCGATCTCGCGGCGTACCCGGGCGTCCTCGACATCGTCGTAGTCGACGCCCGACCGTGCTGCCGCTGTGCGCCGGATGATCGACATCACGCCACCGAGCTGGGGGCCGCCCATGACGGCGATGCGGTGGTTCGGCCAGGTGAACACGAAGCGCGGGTCGTAGGCGCGTCCGGACATGGCGTAGTTGCCGGCACCGTACGAGGCGCCGACCATGAGGGTCAGATGCGGGACGGTCGAGTTGGAGACCGCATTGATCAGCTTCGCCCCGTCCTTGATGATGCCGCCGCGTTCGGCCGCGGAGCCGACCATGAAGCCGGTGATGTTCTGGACGAACAACAGCGGGATGCCGTGGGCGTTGGCGAGCTGAATGAAGTGGGCTCCCTTGTTGGCCTCCTCGGAGAACAGGATGCCGTTGTTGGCGAGGATGCCGACCGGGTAGCCGGCGATTGAGCCCCAGCCGGTCACCAACTGGGTGCCGTAGAGCGGTTTGAATTCGTCGAACCGCGAACCGTCGAGTATCCGGGCCAGGATTTCCCGTACCTCCACCGCCCGTCGTGGGTCGGCCGGCGCGCATCCGAGCAGCTCCGCCTCGTCGTAGGCCGGCGGATCGGCGGGCAGTGACGGGACGGGACCGGCCTTGCGCCAATGCAGGTCGGCCACGATCTGGCGGCCGATGCGGATGGCATCGTGCTCGTCCTCAGCCAGGTAATCTGCCAGCCCGGAGACTCGGGCGTGCATCTCGGCCCCGCCGAGGGCTTCGTCGTCGATATCTTCGTTGATCGCCATCTTCACCAGCGGTGGGCCGCCGAGATAGACCGAGGCGGCGTGTTTGACGAGCACCGTGTATTCGCTCATGCCCGGCATGTAGGCGCCGCCGGCGGTCGAGCTGCCGAACACCAAGGAGATGGTGGGAATGCCGGCAGCGGTCAGCCGGGTCAGTTCACGAAACGTCCGCCCACCGGGAACGAAGATGTCTGCCTGGGTGGGCAGATCGGCGCCGCCCGACTCGACCAGTGTGATCAGCGGCAGCCTGTTGCGTTCGGCGATCTCCAGCGCGCGCAGCTGCTTGGCCACGGCATCGGGGTTGAGCGATCCCCCCTTCACCGTCGACTGGTTGGCGAGGATCATGCATTCGACGCCGTTGACCGTGCCGACACCCGTGATCAGACGGGCACCCGGCTGGGATCGGGGATCGTGGGCACCCGCGTAGCAGGACAGTTCCAGAAAGGGAGCGTCCTCGTCCAACAGCAGATCGACACGCTCACGTGCGAGGAGCTTTCCCCGGGAACGATGACGGTCGACTGCTTTCCCGCCCCCCGCCTCGAGGACCTGCACCGCGAGCTCCTCGAGGGGCCGCAGCGCGGCGAGCATCGCTTGTCGGTCGCACTCGAAAATCTCGGACGTCGGATCGAGCTTCGATTCGATCACAGTCATCAACACACCTCATTGCGCTAAGAGTTCGGCGGCAGCCCGTACCGCTGGTTTCCGCGAAGCGTCGTCGGCCGGTTCGACCTGGTTCGTGGGACTGTTCGATTACAGCCCTTCTTTGACAAGCTTGTCAAGTGTTGAAGGCGGCATTTTCACAGTTGGAGTGCGGCCAATAGCCGTTTGCTCGCCAAATAGCTCGTCGGTAGTTGACATGCTGATCTGCAGATGCCTACTGTCACGCCAGACGAGGTGGACACCGCCCTCCCGGTACGTCGCTCGACCGCCGCGCCGCCGACACGCCCGATCAGCAGCCGAACGGAAACACGTCTGAGTAGGTGCCATTCGCGGGCTCGGGACACGAACGGCTGCGGTGCCCTCCGTAGGCAGAACCTGGTAACGGCCGTGAGAGAGGCGCCGCCACCAGGTAGACGCTCGCCCGCCCGAGCAACACGTACATGCGCGCTGTTGCCGCGGCTACGGCAAGCGCTGCCACGCCGGCAGAACACGAGGAGATATCTTGACCACCCAACACCGAGGGCTCGAACTTCCTGCGCTACAGAACTTTCTCCGCCGATCGGGCATTCCCCTCGACGGAGATCTACGGGCAGAGCTGATTTCGGGAGGCAAATCCAACCTGACCTACCACATCGTCGACGACTCCTCGCGCTGGATTCTTCGGAGGCCACCGACAACGGGACGGACCCCGTCCGCCCATGACGTGGCACGAGAATTCCGCATCACATCCGCGCTGCAGCACACAGACGTCCCTGTGGCCACACCCGTCATCCTCTGCGAGGACGAGACGGTCCTCGGGGCTCCGTTCACCCTCGTCGAGTACGTTTCAGGCCAGGTTCTCCGGACCGGGTCGGACATCGAGGCGCTGTCCGACGACCAGATCGACGCGTGTATGACCGGTCTGATTCGAGTGCTCGGCGCACTTCACACCGTCGACTACCAGGCGGTGGGATTGGGCACACTCGGCCGGCCGGACGGGTATGTCACACGACAGATCGACCTGTGGGCAAAGCAGTGGGACCGGGTCAAGACCCGGGACTCGGTCGACGTCACCAAACTGTACGACGCGCTCACCGACCTCGTACCGACGCACACGGACGCGTCCATCGTCCACGGTGACTACCGCATCGACAACACCATCCTGGCCTCCGAGGACGTCGGCACATTGGCCGCCGTGGTCGACTGGGAACTTTCCACTCTCGGAGATCCACTCACGGATGTCGCCTTGATGTGCGTGTACCGGCATCCGGCCTTCGATCTCGTTCTCGGAGAGCCCGGCGCCTGGACAAGCCCCCGACTTCCGTCGACCGACGATCTGGCTTCGCGCTACGCCGCGACCTCAGGCCGAGCCCTGGACCACTGGAACTTCTACATGGCACTGGCCTACTTCAAGGTCGCCGTCATCGCCGAAGGCATCAATTACCGCTACCGCGTGGGCGCGACCGTGGGAGCCGGATTCGACCGTGCCGGTGAATCGGTACCCGAATTCCTGGCAGCAGGACTCGGCTCCTTGACGTGACGAACTCCGTAAACGTTGCTCCCGCCTCCCCGACGGCGACGAATCCACAAAGCATCGGCGAACCGACCAACCTCCCGCCCAGCTCGCTTCCGCGACGAATGCCCTCGAACGCCGTTGGCCGCGTCCGCTCCACCGACGACGGCACGGTATGACCAACCGGCTCGGTCTGCGAAGGCCCAGCCTCGAACTCCCAAGGAGCATGTGATGCCCGAAGCTGTGATTGTCTCCGCCGCCCGTTCTCCCATCGGGCGGGCGATGAAGGGGTCGCTCAAGACCGTGCGCCCGGACGACCTGGCCACCCAGATGGTCGCCGCCGCCCTGGCGAAGGTGCCGGAGCTGGACCCGACCCAGATCGACGACCTGCTGCTCGGCTGCGGCCAGCCCGCCGGCCAGTCCGGGTTCAACATCGCCCGCGTCGTCGCGGTGCAGTTGGGCTACGACTTCCTGCCCGGCGTGACCGTCAACC
>NZ_WVTE01000294.1:0-22865 GCF_009939605.1 Rhodococcus sp. YH1
ACGGGCTGTAAGGCGGCCACGTCACGATCAGGTCAGGCTGCTTGCGGTCCATCCCCCCACTTCGTGTGGACGAATTCCCGGAATACCGCGACGAGATCGGCATTCTGGCTGTGCGTTCGATGAGTGACGGCCAGGTTGGTGCTTCACCCACGCTTGAGGCCGGGCTGGGTGCGAAGCAGGTCCTTCGGCGTCTTGAGGACCTTGCCACCGAGGGTGACCATGCTCCGTTCTGCCTGAGCGAGGCTGAGCACACTTGTGTCGTAGTAGCGGCCTGCGGACACCAACAGTGTCGGACGAGCCCAGTAACGAGGTACCAACCGCAAGGGCTTTCCTGCGGCCAGGGGCAGCGCGACCTTCATCTGCTTCCACTGCTGGCTATGCGGGTCCCATGCCTGACGGGAAGAGAGACCGACCCGGCGACGTCCAGCGGGGAACTGCGGATAGCGAGAACGTGCTGCCTCGCCACGGGCGTGGCCTCAATAGCGGTCACTTCCTTCCTCGGTTAGCGAAAGGTCGCCGCACGAGCCGCTTGCGCCAACGCCGCGGAGCGATCATAGGAGGTGTGCACGGCGATTCCCCTCATGATCGCGGCTGCCGTATATGCGCCGGCGCAACTCGGGCACCATGGCGGTATTCGGACTGACAGTGCGCATACCGGATCTCCTGCGTTGCACACGCTGAAGACAGGAGTGTCATTGTTTATGTCGATCGGATCCGGCTTGCTGGCAGAGAGGAAGGGGAATGCCTGCCCGATTCCCTGGATACCGGGATCAGCGTTTCCAAAGTTGTGTGTTCCATCGTGCGCGACTCGGTCGCCGTCTCCTACCAGGATCGCGGAGAGGAAGTGAAATCGGGCGAGTTGCGAGGGGTCATAGGCTTGAATTATTCGATGCATCACCATTGCCCCTTGCGAGAATCCGCCGAGGAATACGGTTACGTGCGAGCACTCCGACAACGTCTGGACTTGCTGTAGGTACTGTGAGGTCTTGACGAAACCGTCGGCGATACCGTCGAAGTACGAGTTGCTTCCCACGGCGACGAGAGCAGCACTCGACACGTGCCGGGCAGGATAATCCACGTTGACCAGGTTGAGCTTCGATGCTCCGTTCGTTGTCCGAGAAATATGGTCCGCCATGGTTGTGTATACGGACCACATGGTGCCGCCTACACCAGTTTCCCCAGATCCTCGTGCAGATATGAGAATGAAGTCCGCGTTATTGCAAGCTTCCTTGATGGACGATCTAGCAGGGTCCGGCGCAGCGTTGGCAACGGACGGGGCCCACCATGACATCAAGGAAGCGACCAGGGCGGCTATGAGTAGCCCGGCTCTGCTCGCCTGACTGAAGCGCATTTCGGTGACTCCTTCTGTCGAGCGAAGCAAGACGGCGTCAGAACTTGGAATTCTTCTGAGTAAGAGAGAAGTTCGACCCAATCGATTGTTGTCTCGACCGGGCTGTTGGACATTGATACCAGATTCGTTCGGTTTCTGCTGCCCTGTCAGCTGTTCGGAGGACTATAACCTGTTGATAGGGAACTCTGGGAGACTGGCGGAGACACGATCGCTATTCAGAGTCCGTTCACAGCCCGAAGTCAACACCTATGGCGCCCTCGTGCCTGACTGATCTCGACGAGGCGTGCCTGCGGTTCATCGTGGGCTTCTCGCGTACGTGGTGAAGATGGTTGCATGCTAATCGGCGGAACAATCGATACGACGTGAACGGTGGCCCTACGGATACATTGCGTATCACTTCCCGAGGACGATCTTCGCGCCCCTTGCAGCGTCGTCGCAGGTGATGACGTAGCCGTACTGTTCCTGCTCGCCAGCACCAAGGACACCACATGTGTATGTCCGCACAGGCCAGGTCCGGTCGTTGATCGTGGCGAGCAGTTCGCGGAAGGTCGCTTCAGCTTCGCTGCATTCGAGTGGAACGTTTGAGGACTTGATAGTTACGGTCAAGGTGTTGCCGCTCCGCGGGTCGGTTATCTGGCCGCATCGGGTGTTCTGGACGACGGGGCCAGGAGCTCCGGCGTTCGTGGCAGCGGCTGCAGGCTGGTCAGTCGTGGTGCGGATTACCTCGAAGCTGGCGCTTTGCGCAGCGAGTCGCGGATTGACCAGCGATGCCAGCGGACCCATCACGGCGCCGCCAAGCAGGCCAGTAATGGCTCCGAAAACTGATCCGCCGACAGCTCCGGTGCAGGCGATGACACCCTTGACTAGATCGCCCATGCGAGCGCCTGTGAGGCCCCCTTGCAGGTCATTGAAGGTCTCGCTCAAATCGATCAGACACTGGATCGCTGCTTTGTCTTCGAGAATTCGCTGGTACTTCCCAGGCGCGAACTTGCTCATCACGGTGCCGATGCCGTAGCCGGTGAGGCCAACCAGATAGACTCCAAGGTCGTAGCTCAGTACGCCAGACTTAGGTGACATGTTGTACTGTCCGAAGTCCAGCGAGATTGACTGGCCAGGAAGAAGAATCCTGTCACTGTCTGCATCGTTGTCCAAGATCTCCCTGTAGAGGGCGACAGCCGGAATCGCTTCGGCATCGCCCAGACTCCCAGAAGTCTCTATCGGGTCCGGATTGGTCTGTACCTTCCAGATGTACGGGGAATTCGAGTAGAGGTCGATGCCGAGCGTGCCCTCCTGAGCGGCTTTGTTGAGCCGAATACACGTCCACGCCACATCGCCCGATACTGGGCTGACTGTGTACGAGGTTGACGTGAAGTCAGCGGACTCTCCGACACAGTCCGGCTTCGGGAAGCTGAGGCCGAAGACGGACGTAAACGCGGCGCCCACCTCTTTGATGATCGCATCGGGTTTCAGGAATCCTGGCCATCCGAACGACAAGTGGGGAGCTTGGCCGGTGAGGGTCTGGGTGTCCTGGTTCCAAGTCGCTTCGAGTACGTCGACTGAATCACTTCCCTCGGACTGTAGCAATAGGACCGGTATGTGGCCGGCGTCGACTTGTCTTTGTGCTTCGGCGCCGTCGAGCTTGAACGAGAAGGTCACGGGGACGGCCGGCTGGGTGTTGCCATTGTCGATCTTTACCTCGACGGGAGCGCTGAAAACCTCGACCATCTCGTGTACGTCATTCGGCAGCGCCTTGTCTGATGAGGAGGCTGTAACTGTGCTGCCGATGGGCGCGACGCCGGCCGGCCCGGTGATCGTCATCGGTCCCTGGGCGACCTCGAAGCCGCCCTCGCTGACCGTCACGCTGTCAGGGGGGCTCGCCACTTCGGATGAGCACGACGCAAGCAAACACGCGACGACACCAACGGCGATTGCAGGCAGCGCTGAGTTGCCGAGCCACTTCGACCTCATAGATCCTCCTACGATCAGAACCGAATTATGCTCATCGACGACGGCCTTTCGGGATCCGTGGCCCACTGGCAGGCTGCCGGTAAATCAACCGCAATTTGCAAATCCAACCACTTAGCACCGGATCCCGGCTAATTTTCCCGCGACCGCCCGGCGACAGGGTCCCCCAAGTGCACTTTCCTCCGCGCAGATCGACCACCGCCTCAGTGCAATTTCGGGCGTGAACCTGTGGAGTCCGCTATTAGTTGCGGACGGGGACAGGGTAGCTAACGACTTCACAACCAAATTCGGCGGTGCACCGCCGGCCTCTGCTGGCGTAGGCCAGCATTCACGTTCTTGGGTACGGACAGCCAGCCACACAACTTTCAACTCCAAGACGTCTGAACCGTCACAGGTTTGATGCGGTTTGATGCCGCTTCCTTTCTTGGGAGAGGATGCACATCGTGTCCAAGCGTCACCCTGCCGAGCAGCGTGAGCGAGCGGTGTTGTTCACCGAGCGCGCTGTCCAGGTCGGCCCACGCACATAGCTGTCCAGGTCGGCCCACGCACATACCGGAACTGGAACCGCCCCACCCTCGCAGCGCACCGTCACCGACGCACACCTGACGAACGCCCTGCGTGGGACCGTCGGAACTGCCGAGGGCCTCTACGGACGACGGAAGATGACCATGATCTACGGAGGCGGGGCCACGGGGTCGCGGCGTGCACCGTCGACCGACTCATGCGCGACGAGGGGCTATCCGGAGCCGTTCGCGGCCGTCGGTACCGCACCACGATTCCCGGCGAGAAGGAGACCAAACGTGCGTCTGACCTGGTCGATCGTGATTTCACGACCGAGGCGCCGAACCGGAAATGGGTCACCGACTTCGGAGTTCCATCAGGAGTACTCGGGCGGACTGGCGCATCGCATCGTCTAGAGGCTGGTGCCGCACCTTGGACACCAGGTCGATGATGTCGTCCTGCACCGTGCCTGCCGTTCGCAGTGGTGCAGCCGATGTGGAGGGTCCGGCAGAGGATGCTGCGGGATTGGCATCGGGGTGGGGCCGCACGAGCGCGAGGAGCGAGACCCATGGTGCTGATCCGAGGACGGTCGCGTAGACGATGTCGGCAGGGGAGGGTTGGAGGCTCATTTCTTCAGGAGTCGGCGGCTAGAGTTCGTCGAGCGCGATCAGGCCATCTTGCACGGCCCGCGCTACGAGTGCCGCCTTGGTGGAGGCGGGGCGTCCTACCAGGGCGTATTTCCGTCGGATCCGCATCAGGTGTGTGCTCACCGTGCTTTCGGTGACATACAGTCGGCTCGCAACAACGCCCTTGGAGTCGCTGCGCAGCCACTCGAGGAGAACCTCGACTTCGCGGGACGACAGCTTGGGGCGAAGGACGCTCGTCTGTCGATGCGACAGCGGAGGATGGCATCGAAGCACTGCCGGGGACCGCGGAGTGGGTGGCGGATACAACGCGTCCAACTCTCCGCCGAGGGCCGCGCGTTCTGCGACGCTTCGATAGGGGACGTGGTCGAGTGTGCTGGTCACGGTATCTCCTCGCGGGGTATGCCGCATGCCTCTTCGGGCAGTTGGTTTCGAGGTCCGACCGTATGTCGCCGGGAGGTGCGCGACCAGACCGATCTTCCTCGACCTGCAAACCACGGTCATAATTACTTGAAGAAAACAACAATATTCCGGGGCGGCCGCACACCATCTTCGGTTCCGCTCTGCCCACCGAACCGATTCGCTTTGATTCTCCACCGCCGCAGAGACATACACGCGCCACCGAGGAATGAATTAATCGGATGGTGGGCGCGCGTGGCCGTCCTGACCGAACTCGGTCCGACGTGTGCCAGTGTCGGCGCTGGTCAAGACCGTCGCCAGGCTCGGCCGTCCAGGTGGTAGGACGCGGACAGTGATCGACCCTGTCCGGGCGGTGTCGATTTCGGCAGTGATCGCTGCCAGGAGCTTGTCTTGAATGTCGGTGGTCACCTCGTCGAGCCCGTGCTCGTCGAAGAGATTGACCTCGACTCCGCGGCTGCGCGCGGCCCGGGTGGCGGCCGCGACGCGGGTGGCCGTGAGCGCGGGTGCTCGCAGACTGTCGCGCAGTTGAGCCTCGAGCAGGGTGCATTCGAACAGGTCTGCTTCGTCGAGTTCGTCGGCGGTGGCGATGCGGTCGAGGAGTGGTCGGGCGAGCGTGTCGAGACGAGCGAGTTGTGCGTCGCGCTCGCGCATCATGGTGTCGGCGGCAGCTTCGGCTGCGGCATTGTGCAGGGATCGCTTGCGCAGTTCGAAGATTGTGCGAGCCATCGGCCGGATGGTGAGCGCGAAGAAGGTCGACATCAGCAGCGGTGCGAAGTTGATCACCGATATGGCCAGCCCGTGGAGTCCGCCCTGTCCAGTGGCGGCCGCCCACACTATGCAGACTCCGATCATCAGCAGGAATCCGACCCACGCCGCGAGTGTGCGGCCGCGGACGCACATGAAGGTGTAGATGGCTGTGGCCGCACTGAGTGGCCATGTCTGCCAGTGATGGGCCATGGGGACGGGCAGGACCGCGAACACCATCGCCGAGGTGCCGGGCCCGATGCAGGCGAGCGCGACCGTCGTTGCGAGGGGGAGCGGGTCGCCGGGCACCGTCACCAAGGACAGTGCTCCGAGGCTGGCTACCCCCACGGCCAGCGCAACGGGCCAGTACGGCTCGATGCCGTCGCGGAAGGTGTACGCCAGCACCGCTATGGTAAGGGCGTAGAAGGCAACCAGGACGAGGGCGGTGCGGGTGTGCATGCCTAACAGTTCCCGCACATCCCGGGTCCCATCCGCGGGTGGCCGTCTCATTCGCTTGCCCGCCACGACAGCAGCACCCGCGTCCCCCTGCCCGGTTGCGACTCCACGACGGCGTCGCCTCCGGGTAGCTGCCGCAGGCGCCCCACAATGCTGACCGCGACCCCCAGCCGATGTGGTGACACCGCAGACACGTCGAACCCCCTGCCATTGTCGAGGACTTCGACCTTGAGTTGTCCCGGTCGAATACGTACGCTAACGGAGCGCTCGGCTTTCTCCCCGGCGTGGAGCATGCTGTTGCGGACCGCCTCGCTCACGGCGGCGCCGATCGTGCGCACCGCCTCGGCGGGCAGCGATGCGGGCATCGCCTGCGGTTCGAGATCCGCGCGAACCGCGATGCTAGGGGCGACCGCCGTGGCAGACGTCCGCAGATGCGCCACGGCGGTCTTGGCATCAAAGTCGTCGTCTGGTGCCGGATTCCGGAACTCGTCCAAACGCACGATCGCGTGCTTGGCCTGACGCGACACCGCCGGGCCCGCGCCTAGGCGGGCCGCCGACAACAATGTCGCCATCACATGGTCATGGATCAGCGCCCCGAACCGCTTGCGTTCGGCCAGCCGGGCGGCGGCACGCGCTGCGTGGGCAGCGGCTTCGTGCGAAGTGGCCCGGGTGTCGTCCAGGATCCGTCCCGTCCGCAGCGCCATGATGGCCGCCGCCACGAACAGCAGGCAGAACATGAATCCGAACATGATGTCCGGGAGGAGGGGGCCATTGACCCGGCCCACATGCGAGCCGTGGTTGAACACCTGAACCGCGACAGTGGCTACGAGCAGGTATCCGACCGCGATGCCGGCGGGCCATGCCACTGTTGCGGCCAGAGCGGCAAGTCCGGGAAAGAGCACCAACCAGAAGCCGGTCCGATCCGGACTCGGCGGCCCGACCCACGCCAACGGCCACGTCAGTGCGATTCCCATGTATGCCGTCGCGGCGACCGCGGCCACCGTCCGAATCCGGCCCGCGCCTTCGCGCACCCCCGCGGCGCCGAGCCAGAGACCGGACCCGAACACCACTGCCACCGCCACCGGCGTCCACCATGTCCACAGGTAGCCGGCGAAGGAGATGATGTTCGGAAGCAACAGCAGCAGATAGAAGATGTAGCCGGCACCGATGAATTGCGCGAAGGCCCGCACGATTCGATCCGATGAGGACTCCGAACCCGCAGCGTCTCCGACGGTCATCGCCGGTCCGGGCGTCTGGGGATCGGCAGATAACCGTCCTCGAGCGCTCGCTTGTACAGGTCGGTCTTGCTCGGTGCCGGGCGACCGGCCTCGGCGTACTTGGTGCGAATTCGTTGCAGGTACTCGGTCACGGTCGGCGTTGCCAGACCCGTCAAGCGGGCGACCCGTTCCGTCGTCTCCCCGGAGGCGTACAACTCCAAAACATGCAGTTGCCGGGGGCTCAGCCCGACCTCGGACAGCGCCGGATCACTGTCGATGGCGGCGGCCCAGTCGGTGGTGACCACCTGCTCACCGAAGGCGGCAGCGCGAATCGCCTGCACCACCACCGCGTTGGTCTCGGACTTGCGTACCACTCCGAGTACCCCTGCCGCCGCTGCTAAGCGCACCAGGTACGGGTCCTCACCGCCGGTAAATACCAGAGTTCCGATGCCGCCCGCGGTCAACCGCTGCACGTTCCCGGTCGGCGAGGAACCGTCGCTCAGCCGCAAGTCGAGAATCACTAGATCGAGATCGGATGTCACGGCCAACAACTCGTCGACAGTCGGGGCACAGGCCACCAGCGTCAAATCGGCCTGGTCGGCAAGCATCGCCGACAAGCCCGACACCACCGATTCGTGGTCCTCGACGGCGCCGATTCGGCGGGGCAGTCGACGAAGTGGCTCTGAGAGGCATGTGTCACCGTCGTGACGTCGGATTCTCACGAACACTCTGATCGCCTCCCGCACCGAAAGTGTTTCATCGCCGCCCTCATGTAGCTCGAATCGAAGGGGTTGCGGCGCACGTACACCGTCGCAGTTACCGCCGCGGACCGGATCGACGATGGCGCCGACGTAGAGACTCCGCGGCTACCTCCGCTCGCGCGCGTATGCCTCTGAAAGTCGAGCGTATTCGGCACGTGCACGAACATGCTCGACATGGCGGCACGGTTCGGGATCTTTGTACCGTGGAAGAACAAGAATTAGCGGCCAGATGCTCATCAGGAACGTTGCTCCGCTGAAGAACGCATTCCAACCACCATTGATAATCTTGATCGGAACACCGTGCTTCTTCCAATAATAGTTCTTCACGACAGGGATGCTGATCAAGAAATAGACGGTACAGAAAACAAGCCAGTAGAGCAGGAATTCCGTGGAATCCATGACGATTCTCCTTGCGCTCGCACGGCGAATGGCGGTTGATCGACCTAGGATGAGTAGATCAAGCTAGCGGGACCGCGAATCGGAGGGACAGCCCGACAAACTTGTTGCTTGGACTCGTGAGGGCGGGGCCCGCAAAATCCGCGGGCCCCACTCACGTCCTATTTCTGCCCCGTGCCCTTACACGCCGCGCAGTTGACCCAATTTCCGAAATCACTGTGCCCACCCGTTCCATTGCAACGTGGGCACGTCGCCCGACCCATCCTGCGCAAGAACTTCATTCTGATCCCCTTTCACATAGACCGATACAGCTATGATTTTCACACTCGTATACCGAAACGCGCTATCGCTCGAACGGGTGACACGCAAGGACACATGTGTCCAATGAATTACCGAAACCTGCGGGTGGGCGCGGCGATGAATGACTCGAACTTGTAGTAGGCGGTTCGAGCGCGACGGGGTCTTCGGGCAGACCATCTTCGGACAAACCAAATGAGGGTTGGCGTGCCGAGAACACCCGAGTTGCCAGTCCCTTCTGGATCTGCGCGAGTTCCGAATGGGTAGTCGTCGCAGCTACGCACGAGAGTGGTGAGCGCAGGCAGAACCTCGACAGCATGCCGCTGGTGTGGGTGTTCGCCGATGTCGCTGTGGTCACCGGGGGACTGTTCCAGTCGGGATTGACTTCCCTAGGTTGTTCACGATCGTGAGCGTCGCGCGCTGACGTTAATCTCTGTGGCGTCATATTTCGGCCGGGAGAACTCCGGCCGGCCAGTCGTTTGTTAACTGCGGTGCTTCTCACCATATGCCTTGTGGATCGGCACATGTCGGTCGAACGGGGGATGTCCGGCGATCAGCATTGGTGTGAGCATGGTGACCGAAAAGCGTGTGGCCAGCGAGTTGCGGAGGAAATATGTTAGGCAGATCAGCAGTTCAGTACGTCCGGGTCCGCAACGCGGTCGGCATCGCGGTAGCTCTGGCCGCGGCCTCCGTCGCTGCTCCTGCCACGGCGTCTACGAGCCCGCTGACCGGAAGCGCTGGCAGCAGCGATACCGGCAGCAGCGTCGTCGACCTTGGCAGCAGCGTCGTCGACCTCGGCAGCAGCATTGTCGGCAGTGGCAGTAGCGGGCTCTTTGCGCCGACCCAACGGTGCGATGAATCGACCCTGTCCGGCGGCGAAGGCATCACCGACACTGTGCATCAGCTCGGTAGAGGGGGGCCGACGTCGTTCGTTCTGCGTTTTGAGACCTACGACGTCCCGGACCAGATCGAGGTCTTCTACGAAGGAGCCCTGCTCCACAACACCGGCTATATCGGCGACAACGTCAACGAAGGAACTGGTTCGGCAATGATCAATGTGCCGGCTGGGAATGCGACGTCGGTATTGGTCCGTGTCACCGGTCTCAGCGGCACCGATTGGGATTACACCGTCCACTGTCCGATCGTGTGACCTTCGACCGGTCTCCGGGACAGTGGCCAAAGGCCGTCATCGGAGCCGCCACCATCTCGCATCGTGCCCGTGGGTCTTTCTCATAGACCCACTGGCACTCTCACCTCCGCTTGGTACGTGAGGGGGCTGCCGCGGATGCGGCAGGATCCGTGGCGATGTCAGCAACAACATGATCGAGTGGAGCGTGCGTGCCGAAACCTCGCTCGCCGCCGAAGAGGCTGCGCTCGGATGCGGCTGTCAACCATCTCGATGGATGTTGCGCCGGTAGGGGGCGAAGACGCCGCTCAGCTTCGCGGTCATGTGGTCTCTGATCAGCCGCAGGAAATCCCACTGTCGACACACTCTCACGGCTCCGCAATACGCAATTCACCGATCGATGGACACCCCCCTGCCGGGAGGACGGCTAACATCACAGGGCTGCTGATGCGCAAATTAGGAGGGCATGTGCTGGCTGAATTGGTGAAGGGACAGAACATGCCTCTCCCCGGCACCGCTGTGCGCGTGGCGATCACAGCGGCAACGCCGTTGGACGTCTCCGCGGTGGTAGTCGGGAAAGACGGCAAGGCCCGCCGGGACGAAGACTTCGTGTTCTACAACGCGCCGACGCATCCCACCGGAATCGCACTCATAGCGGCCGGTACCGCCCTGGACTGCGAACTCGGACGCGCCGATCCCGACGCGGAAAAGGTTGTTGTGTTGCTGTCAGCCGATGACCGACCTGTTCCCGCATTCGAGGTGCGCCTGGTGACGGCCGGAGCCGACACCTCCGAGTCCTTTGCTCGGTTCCTGGTCGCACCGTCACACAACGAGACCGTGGTAATCGCCGTCGAACTGTACCTGCGCAACGACCAGTGGAAGGTCCGCGCCGTCGGCCAAGGATATGACGATGGACTGGCCGGGGCAGCAAAGGATCTAGGAATCGAGATCGAGGACGCCCCCGACGTCACACCGCACACCCCAGCTGATCCTCAAATCAGTTCTACACCCGCACATCAGGATGGCCCCGCCGGACCACTCGACTCCTCGCCAGCTGCCTCCCCACTCCCGATCACTCCCGAACCGGCCGTCGCCCCGCAAGCGCGGAGCGCCCCGGTGGTTGGGCCCGCAGCAGAACCGCAGCTAGTCGAACGGGCCCGCCGTTTGGACGTCGACATATCCGCTCAGCGTCGGCTGACCGAGATCTCATCGATGCTCACACGGCTGGTCGAGGTCATAGCCAGCACCTACCCACAGACCGAAATCGACCGCCGGATCACCGCCCTCGACCACACATACTCCAGTCGCTCCGAGCAGCTCAGCAAGACGATGGAGACTCTTCGATCGGCCCTGTACCACAAGTACCGAAGCAAACTTCCCAATGGGTGGGATCAGCTGAGCGACTATCCGAACACCAACGCGCCGACAACACCAGACCGATGGACGGACGAAGGCAACGCGCTGATTCAGCAAATCGTCCAATCCGGACCCGTCTTGCTCAAGGCCAACCGCCTAACGTTGATGTCAGAGCTGGTGAACGCGACCCGCGCGCTGCTCAGCTCCTACAAGAGGGCGGTAACTACCCTCGAAGATGAAACTGCACGCAGACACCAAGCCATCTACGAAGACGAGTTCTCGACATTTGTGCGCAAGGCCGAGTCGTCGGGACACTCAGCGATTCGCACCTGGGAAGCCAGCGCCCGTGCGACGCTGCCTCACCCACACCATACGATCCGCCCGGTATGGCTGTCGGATGTCGCCGCGACTGCATTGACCACCGGCGTGGGCACCTTACATTTTCCGCTCGGACAGGTCGCCGCCACTTCCGTCAACTACGACCTGGGCGTGAATCCGGGCCGCTCGACCTCCACCACACTGAGCAAGCGCACGGACCTTCCTCTGTCCCGGGCAGTCCATTCGATTCCCTACATCGTGGATCTCGACGAATGCGGCGGCTTCGTCACGGACGACAGGCGCATCGTCGAAAACGTGGTGTTGGACATGCTGGCCTTGCTGCCGGCCGGAAGGGTCAAGATCGACGCAGTCGACCCTGTTGAACTCGGCGCTTCCCTGAATTTCCTCTACGGTCTCGGGGATGCAGGCCCGAAGGTGTTCGGGGACAAGATATGGGGCAGCCACAACATCAGCGAATTGCTGATAGAACTAGAAAACCACGTTGCGTTCGTAACGCAGAAATACCTACAGGGCACGCACGAGACACTGACCAGCTACAATCGAGAGGCCGGTGAGGTCGCCGAGCCGTACCGGCTGGTGTTGCTGTTCGATCATCCAAAATCGTTCTCCAAGGACGGCGAGAACTGGGACCGAGAGGCCCTGACCAGGTTACGCCGTCTGGCTGACGTCGGCCGGCGGGCCGGTGTGTTCCTCCTTGCCACTGTCCCAGCGGCCACCTCACCACACGAGGCCGTCAAACCAGCAGAACTGAGCGCATTAGCCTCGGCCATGACCAGCGGCCGAGACCCGGAGATCGTACAAGCGTTGGGTCTTCCGACCAGTGGATCCAGAAAGGGACCGGTGCATCTGTCGGACATCATCTGGCAGCTGACATCGGACACCCCGCCTACCGAGCAGCAGTTGGCTGATCTCCTTGCACATATCGAACGCCAGATGCACGCTGCGGCGAACGTGCAAGTCGACCCGGCCAAGGTATACGCACTCGCACAGGCCGAGGCGCACCGCGCCGCTGCCAAGGGGACTCGACCTGACCAGGTCATCGCCGATCCCCACAATCCGAAGACCTGGTGGAGCGATCATTCCGCCAATGCTGCGGTGTCCCGATTCGGGCGCATGGGCGCTTCAAATGTTGCGGAACTGCGCATCGATTCCGGGGATTTTCCAGGCGCACTCGTCGGCGGTCGTACCGGTTCCGGAAAATCAGTGTTGCTGCACTCCTTGATTCTCGGCTGGGCGATGCAGTACCCGCCGGAAGAACTCGAGTTCTACCTGATCGACTTCAAAGAGGGCGTGGAGTTCAAACCATACGCAGCCGGGCTGTTGCCTCACGCTCGCATCGTGGCGATCGAAACCAACCGTGATTTCGGTATCAGCGTCCTCGAAAGCCTGGACGAGGAGATCGAGAAGCGAGGAGAACTCTTCAAAGCAGTGGGCGGCGGAGAGGTCAATTTCGGCACCTACCGGAGTCAGTCCGGCGAACAACTGCCGCGGATCATCCTGGTCATCGACGAGTTCCACATGATGCTGGAAGAAGAAGACGAGGCCAGCCGAAAGGCTGCGGCGCTGATCGAACGGGTCATCCGGCAAGGACGTGCCTTCGGCGTTCACGCAGTCCTTGCGTCTCAATCCGTGTCCGGAAGCGCCCAGAAAATTCGTGTGGCCCTTGATCAGATCAAGACTCGACTGGTTCTGTCGAGCTCGTCGAAAGACTCCGAGCTTCTTCTCGCAGACGGCAATGTAGATGCTCAACTGCTCGACAAGCCCGGCGAGGGCATCATCAATACCAAGGGAGGAGTGCGCGATGCAAACAACCGATTCCAATGCGCGTACTGGTCGGGACAGGATCGGGAGGACGTAATTTCAGCCCTGCACGCATTGGCCCAACAGCGTGGATTCACCCGCCGGCCAGTGGTGTTCGAAGGGAATGCTGAAGCGCCGATCACAGATCAGCCATCGTCGCTATTTACTCGTTCATCGCCCATTGGCGAGTTGGTGTTGCCCGTGGGTGCTCCCATGTCCTTGGCTGACCCGGTGTGTATGCGGGTTGCCCGTGCCGCCGGTGGGAATATGCTGGTAATCAGTCCGGATGCGCTCGACTCGCTCGCACTGATGACGGCGTCACTGTTGGCAACCGGCATCACCGTCGACGCCGTCGACTTCGCCGCGATGGCCTCACCATGGGACGAGGTTTTCAAGGGATTCACTGCGTACGGCGCCCGTCTGACGCACAGCCGTCAGTTCCCGTCCCTGCTGTCCGAACTCAATGAGCTGGTCATGGAGCGACATGCCCTCAACGACTTCCGTGGCCGTGGCCGAGTGCTGGTACTACCGGGTCTGCAGCGAGCACGCGACCTGAATCCCGACGACTACGACGACAAGTCGCCATCCAAGATCCTGGCGGCGATCCTGCGGGATGGTCCGGAGGTAGGGGTGCATGTCCTGGCGTGGGCAGATCGATACGCGACATTCCAGCGGCGGTTCGACCACGCATCCGCCCGCGAGTTCTCCCACAAGCTACTCGGTCCGCTCAACGAGTCCGATTCGCGGGTTCTGGCCGACTCCACAGCCGCCGCCAAGTTGACTCCGGCGCAGTTCCTGTACGACGATTTCGACACTGGTCGGCAGCTTGTGACTCGTCGGTTCAGTCTTCCGAAGGATCCCGTTCCGGATAAGACCCTTGTGGAGACAACGCAGTGGCTGTGGTCCTTGGCGGAGCAGTCGACGGATACGAGCGATGTCTGACGCGGCGCATGTCGACCCCGACGCAGTAGTTCGATTGGGTGCCGACTTGAACAGCTACACCCGCGTCGGTGATGAGGTCAGAGCGGCAGCGGCGTCCGCAGCCGCATCCGTGCTCCGGCACATCGATGCCGAACTCGACCGGCGCCGGCTCGAACTACAGCGGGCCGAGGACGCCTATGCGGCGTGCATGCGCGGCGAAGACGCCGACTGTAGCGTCGAACGACGGCAGGTGAACCGAGCCCAGGTGCGGCTGACCGTCGCCCAAGGGTGTCTGCAGCGTTTCCGGGTCGCTAAGGAGCAATACGACCAGGACAGTGCCCGATATCGATCCGCGGTGTCGCATGTCAACGACCAGGCACAGAGGCGACTAGCGCAGATCGCCACAGATTTGGGGATATACCAGCAATTCGCATTGCACACCAGCCCGGGGGGCGGACATACGGTGGCGTTCGGCGGTGGGGGCCGCCACACGTCGTCCGGAGCCAGTACCGGGGGCGGTTGGTCCGTCGGTACCGGCGGTCCTGGTCAATCGACGGGCGACATCGTGTACAGACCGCCCGGCATCCCTGACGGCTATTCGCTGGTGCCGCTGGCGCTGATCGATGATTCGGACAGCCGGGTGGGAGGTCCGGAGGACTTCAAGATGGACTGTTCTCCTGAGGATCTCGAGTGGGGATTCACAGCACTGCAGCAGGTTGTCCTGCCAGCACTGGCTCGTGGCAAGAGCCTGGACTACTTCCGAGATCGGGACACTCGCGATGGACTGATGGGCAATCGCAGCTACTCCGACACTTACACCGGATTCTTCGGTGCGTCGGAAGCTCCACGCTTCACCCGACAGGTGAACGGGACCTTTCGTATCGCGAATGGATTCCACCGCGTCTGGGTAGCCCGACGGTTGGGTCTAGATTCTGTTCCCGGCCAGGTGGTGGACTAGATGAGCCGACTGCACCGCAGCAGGGAAATCCATGCCCAGAACATCAACCGCCGTCGCGCCGCTGAATCCGCTGCAGGAGATCTATGGCGGGACGTGGTGTTCAAGCGGATCGAAGACCGGGAACTGGCCGACCTCGATGCGGCAGACCATCGTTTTCAGGCGTCGTTGATCGAATTCGACCTCGAGATCGACCGGATCCTGGGCACCCTGGACGGGCACTGACCAACACACTCGACAACCACCGGAGACCGAGGAGACGACATGGCCGGCGTCAACGCTGATCCCAGCTCACTGCGCACACTCCGCGCCGACATCGATCGGACGCAAAGGGAGATCAAGCAGGCGATCGCTCGCACTCGCGGTGCGTTGCGCAGCGCCCAGTGGAAGGACTCGATGAAAGATCAGTTCGAGCGAGAACTGGAATCGACACTGCGCACCCTCGATGCATTCGACCGCAACGCCGACCAACTCAAAGCGCACCTGGACCGGAAGGCCCGCGAATTGGACCAATACCTGGGTCGCTGAAGTATGACAGGAACCCATGTGACCTTCAGTATCGAGGCGACTTGTGGCTGGCCTAATGTTGCGGTGCGCTGCGATACCACCTCCCCTCAAAGTTCGACCCGGAGTTGTCGCCAGCTACGCACTTGTCCGGCGCCAAAGGAGGCTGTCGGAGCATGCACGGCACCGATGGTGGTTACGCTTTCTGTGGTGACGGCTATCGCTCAGACCTTGACCACCGAAGCGAGTGCTCGGCACACCTTCCTTCCTAGCCGAAACGTGACGGCCGAAGAGACAACTGTGGAATGCGTGCTCCGACCGGGTAGGACCGCACTAGTCGAAGCACCTTGCCGCAACGGGTGCGCCAATTCCGCCTCGTAGAATCGGTCCCGCGTCGTCCTGTCGGCATCGATGCGGCTATGGCAGCTACCGGATCCACGCTCGAATCCGGTACTCAGCGCGGGCTGGGTACCGGGAAGCTGGAGCGGCCCCTTATCTTCTGTTGGGTGGTCTAGCGGGGGCATGATCGCCTCACCGTTCTGTTCCCTGCGAGTGCATTGGTATTCGGAGGGTTCCGTCAACTCGAAGGAGTCCATTTCATGGGTGTTACTCTCGCCAAGGGTGGCAATGTGTCGCTGTCCAAGCAGGCAGCCAATCTGACTGCGATCACCGTCGGTCTGGGCTGGGACCAGCGCACCACCACCGGGGCCGATTACGATCTCGACGCCTCCGCGCTGCTGACCGGCTCGGATCGCAAAGTGTTGTCCGACCGGCACTTCGTGTTCTACAACCAGCTCAAGTCCCCCGACGGTGCCGTCGAGCACACCGGCGACAACCTCACCGGTGAAGGTGACGGCGACGACGAGTCGATCAACGTCGACCTGATCGCCCTCGACCCGAAGGTGACGAACATCTTCTTTCCGGTGTCGATCCACGACGCGGTCCAGCGGGGCCAGTCGTTCGGTCAGGTGATCAACGCCTTCATCCGTATCGTCGACCGCAACACCGGCATCGAGCTGGCCCGCTACGACCTGACCGAGGAAGCCTCCACCGAGACCGCCATGATTTTCGGCGAGGTCTACCGCAGCGGCGCCGAATGGAAGTTCCGCGCCGTCGGACAGGGCTACGCCTCCGGGCTCGAAGGCATCGCCCGCGACTACGGCGTCAACATCTGACCGACGCGACCGTTTCCTTCGGTCGTCCCGCCGCCGCACCGGCGCACTGAGCATCGACGCTCGGCCCAGTGCGGGGCGGGACGACCGCCTCAGACAGAAAGGCCACGTTCTGTGGTTCTGCGCATTTTCGGCGTCTCGTTCGCCGTCACGGTCGTCTCCCTGGTGGTGGCGTTCCTCTACGGCGGGCCGCAGGCGCTGCTGCTCGCCACCATCCTCGGCATCCTCGAGGTCTCGCTCTCCTTCGACAACGCCGTCATCAACGCCACCGTGCTCCGGCGGATGAGCGAGTTCTGGCAGAAGATCTTCCTCACCGTCGGCATCCTGATCGCCGTGTTCGGCATGCGGCTGGTCTTCCCGCTGGTCATCGTCTGGCTCGCCTCCGGTCTCGGCCCGGTCGCCGCCCTCGATCTGGCGCTGAACCCGCCGCCGGACGGTGCCGCGTACTTCCCCGACGGCTCCCCGAGTTACGAAACGCTCATCACCGCCGCGCATCCGCAGATCGCCGCGTTCGGCGGCATGTTCTTGCTCATGCTCTTCCTCGGATTCGTCCTCGAGGAAAAGGAGATCACCTGGCTGTCGTGGCTCGAGCGTCCCCTCGAACGGATCGGCAAGCTCGACCAGCTCGAAGTGGTCATCGCCACCGCCCTGCTGGTGCTCACCGCGGTGTACATCGCCCCGGACGATCAGACCTCCACCGTCATGATCGCCGGCGCCTTGGGCATGATCACCTACATCGCCGTCAACGGACTCGGGGAGCTGTTCAACGTCGAACACGACGACGCGCAGGCCGGTCGCTCCGGTCCGACCGAGCTGGCCAAGGCCACCGGCAAGGCCGGGTTCTTCCTGTTCCTCTACCTCGAGGTGCTCGACGCGTCGTTCTCCTTCGACGGCGTCATCGGCGCGTTCGCCATCACCGCAGACCCGATCATCATCGCCCTGGGCCTGGGCTTCATCGGCGCGATGTTCGTGCGCTCCCTGACGGTGTACTTGGTCCGGCAGGGCACCCTGTCCGAGTACGTGTACCTCGAACACGGCGCCCACTGGGCCATCGGTGCCCTCGCCTTGATCCTGCTGTACTCGATCGGCACCCACGTCTCGGAGATCGTCACCGGCCTGGTCGGGGTCGTCCTCATCGTGGCCGCCCTGGTCTCGAGCATCGCCCGTAAGCGCCGCAATCCCGACGACGATGTCGATACCGCCGATCGGGTCTCGGTGTCCGTGTAACCCCGTCACCGTTCACGCCGCGGCCTCCCTCTGGGGTCGTGACAGCGGTAAATGTGGTGATGCCGCCGGGCTCGGTCCGATGCGGGCCCTGCGGCATCACTGGAGGGTCGCTGGGCAAGCCGGCCGTTTCGCTGGCTTGCCCACCAGCCCTCAAGCGATGCCAACGGGCGTCACTTGTAGAGATTCAGCGGTCCCGCATCCATCGTCAGTTGGCCGCGGTGGTCGAGTAGCGGACGGTATTCGGAGTTCGGTCGACTGTAAAGTTCGACAGCATCGATTTCGACGCCGTGAGCTCTGTTCCACACGATCGCCGGTACACAGGTGTAGATGTTGTCGTGCCGCTGCGCGTGCCGCGCATCGACGGTGACGACATCGCCGGCGCCGTTGTCCACGGCGAGAGACACCTTGTAGCGATGGAACGAGCCGGTTCCGTTCGACTGGGCCGAGTACGCCACCGGAACAACGCACACGATGTCGTCGTTGAGCCGGATCTCGACCTTCTCCACGGCGCGGCCGCGTCGGCCGGCGTCCCGGCCGATGTCACCACAGTGCCGGACTGCGCCTGCGGCGACGACCGGAGTGAAGTAAGGATTGTCCGCGGTGCCGAACTGCGCGGCAGTCTCGACGTGGCCGTCCCGGAACAACACAAGGGCGTACACGTCGTAGTCGGTTTCGGAATTCCACGAAACCGTGGCGGTAATTGCTGCGGTCTTGGCCATCGATACACGCTGGCCCTTGTCGAGATTGATCTTGCCTTTCGCCAAGTTCACCTGCGTCGGGGGAGCCGCGGCCGGAGCCGGGACAGCGGGGGCGTCGTCGACGGTGACGCCGTGCTCGGTGACCAACGCCGCCAGACCGCCCTCCCAGCCGGCCGAGACATTGCGGACCTTCCAGCGCCCGTTGTACCGGTAAACCTCGAGCAAGACCGCCGAGCGTTCCGTGGTCAAGCCCACCGCCGGCGCCGTCACCACCGCACCGGTGGCCTGACTGGCCGTCACCGCCAGCGACGGAACCGACGACAGCGGACCGGGAACCGACCCGTCGACGGCGACCGCGACCACGATCCTCGCCACCGCCGCCGGTACGGCGTGCAGATCTACCCGTACCTGACCCGAGGACACCAGCATGACTGCGCCCTCGGGGGACCGCGGGTTGTTGAAAAAGACCAGGTCGTCATCGCTACGGACCTTGCGATTGTCACCGAGCTGGAAAACGAACAAGTCAACACTGCCCGGCGCGGTGCCGGTGACGGCAAGGGTCGTGGCCGCAGTGTCGATGCCAATGTTGGCACCACGCGTCAAGGTGGTCACAGCGCAGTCATTCCTCTCGGGATTGCGGTTCGGAGGGACGATCAGTGCCGCCTACAAGTCATGACGGAACTGATCAAGGCGACCTGTTTCGGCGAGGCCGATGTCGGGCCACCGACAGGATGCCCATCCTCTGGAGGACCCTTCGATCCTCGAAAACGGTCGTGGTATCGAACTATTCGTACACGACGCAGTCACTACCCTCACGAACTGCATCCCAAGCTGGCCATCGGTGGTACTTCGAAAGGATCCCTAGGGGTATTCGCACCCGGATCCGATTGCCCGAGCAAACGCAACGGGTAGGTACGAAATTGCGCTGGTCCACGGCTTATGACCGTCGATGGTCCGCGTGTGGCTCCGAAGTGCAGGGAAAAGCAGGAGAAGGCCAGCTAGTGTCCTTCTGGGGCTGTTGGATGTGGTGCTCCCACGCAGACAGGTGCCTCGATCAGATTCGCCAATGCGACCATGGAGGGACGATGTGGTAGCCACGCCCGTCCGGCGGAGAAGAGCCTAGCGCCGATCGGTATGCAAGCGCTCAGCAAAACCCTCTACACCAAGCCCGCGCAAGGACTTATTTCCGCCTATCTAAATTCATTTATGACGGCTTTTCCTACATATGTGACAGTTCCAAGAATTGGCGGTAGCCACCATATGGCGATACCGAACATTTCCCCTGCCCCATAGTCCAGCTGACTCCACGGAATATTCCAAAAGAAGATAATTACACCGACAATGAATCCAGTCACGAAAGCGGTCCAGGCGGAGCGCCCCAAGATAAAATCCGATGCTACTGTCACTGCAAAGGCCATCAACAAAGACAAAGCGGTGGCGAGGTACAGACCATCCGGGAGATACGTCTCGCCTGTTGCATGGTTACGGCCCGTGGGCCTATCGCCAACATTGACGAACAGCCACAACAACGCACAGGTGGCCAGACCGAGCAGAAGTAACCCCACCGCACGAGATGCGATATCCCCCGGCCGCGTCTGAGATGTCGTCATCGGGATCCTCTCGTAGATCTGCTCAGGACGCAGGAAGCATAGAGGATTTCACAGGAGCCGGTCTTCTCGCCGCGACATTGCATGGAATGCTGCCGTCGTGCGCTGTACCCGGCCGAAGCTGACATCTGGCCGCTGACCCCATCGATGTCCAGCTCGCCGGGGCGCTGCATACGGTTCTTACGCATCGGCAGAGCTGACCGGGGACCGAGCAGCGTCACCGATGGGGTTTCTCCCACGGTCGTTATGAGTGGACTTCCCGACGACGGTGAGCTCGGAGCAGTCCACCTTCGCGCTGGCATCAATGTAGAAGGAGCCTGCGAACTGTTCAGCCAGACCACCTCGAAGCACTGGCGCCAGGTCAGATTATCGACCAAACAGATGAAATTTCTCACGAGAGCAGATGTTTCCCTTCGTCAGGAAATACGGTCCACTACGAGCAACTCACTAGAAAGGATTTACACAATGAAGACAATGAAGCGGATCCGACAAGGTGTCGCCTCCATGGCCCTATGCGCTGCTGTCATAGGGGCTCCGCTAGCGCTGGCTCCCGCTGCGAACGCGGTGACAGGCTGCAACTTCTGGGCAGGAACCGACAACCGAGCCTACGCACAATGCTCGGGCGGCTCGGGATACGTCCGAGCCGGAGCGCGATGCAAGACTTGGTATGGGGGGCAAGTCACCGCTTACGGTGCTTGGGTGCGAGCAGGACAAGTCTCCGTCGCCAATTGCGGATGGCCCGGCTTTGTATGGGGGGCTCACGGACCCATCGTCTGGTTCGAGACGAAATCGTAAGTAGAATCCAGCGGCGGTAGCGACCGACCAACGGAGCGGAATAGCCGCTTCTGGAGCTCTTAGATTCACGACGGTTTATCCAGGCCAGCTGGCGAAGATGCCAAATTGCGTTCCCGGCACAGTGTCAGCTTGGTTTTCGACCTCGTCGAAGACACTAGCGATGTCGCCCAGTTGCTTCCGGGCGGCGACGCCGCGCTCGTAGTAATCGGGATCCAGTGTGACGTCCTGAGTAATCAACTCGTCCCGCCTATCCAGATCCGGCTGTGGTGCTCGGATCGGCAACGGGCGGTGCACAGGCCCTGGGGCCGATCAGGTGTGCTCGCACCACGGAGGCGCCGGACTGGGAGGTCATGGCGAGCGGCATCAGCGGGGTGTGGCCCCAGCGGTCGATCGGCAACGGCCACGTCTGGCACCAATCGGGAACATCTGCCGTGACCGGTTCGAACAGATGCTGAGCGAGCAGTCGAGTGTTGGAATGCTCGTCCAGAAAAGACTGGATCTCGGCCCAGTCCCGGTACACCGCCACCACATCGACACCAGCGACCACACTCGTCAGCTCCACACGGTGGCCGTCACCGGTGCCGACGTGCACCGTGTCGTCGGTGCAGACGATGTCCCACGTCGCGGCCGTCTGATCTGGACGAATCCGAGCCCAGCGGTAGCCAGCACCAACAGCAACCGCTCACGGCGACCGAACAGGCCCTGCGGCCACGCGGTGATGGGGAGCCCCGGTATCCGCGAGGCCACAATGTCGGCAATCTGAGTCAGTCGGTCGCGGCGTGCGGCATCGAGCAGGTGCCGGACGAAGGCGCTGCGGCCCGGTGGGGGCAGGCCGGGGCGGGTGTGCAGGATGTTGATGACGGTGAGCCGCCGGCGCTGGGCGGCCACAGCGGCGGGGTTGACGCGGACGGCCTTTGCCGCGGTGAGCGGGTCGGCAGGCAGCACCTCGTAACCAAAGGCGGTGCACCAGTCGATGAACAGCGCCCATGGGTGCCGGTCCCGGGCCGGCAGTTCTTCGGCGGGGTCCATCGCGGCGGCCGCGGTGTCGCAGAGGTGTTCGCCGGTCACAATCTGAGGTTCGTCACGGCGTTGTTGATCAGGGGGCGTGTTCGCGGGCGTAGACCTTGAGCATCGCGGGAGTGGTGTGTTTGATATGCGGGTAATCCTGTGCGATCTCGATGACTCGGCGAGGATCTCGGGTAGGCCTGGGTGACGAACCCGGCGCGCGGCGAGTGCCCGCCGAGCCGGGCGACGAGTTCGGGGTCGTAGCCGGCACGCTGAGCGCGGCGGCGGATCGCCTGGTGCACCGCCCCCGACAACGGCGTGATCGAGAGGTTGCCGTCTTGCGGATCGCCCGCAGCAGCGGTGCGTTCGCGGCGGTGCGCGGGCGGGAGCCGCGGCAGAGGTGCGCGTCGAACAGCGGGGCGATGCCGAGCAGCCGGATCACCGCGGGCCGGTCGCCGGTGTCGAACGCGGCAACGACCTGCGCCCACGAGTTCGCTGCGGCGCAGCGCCCCGGCGTACCCGAGCAGCAGGATCGCGGTGTCGCGGCGTTCGAGGACCTCGTCCGCCCACCCGGCGACCTCGGCGCGGGCCTTGGCGACGATGGCGAC
>NZ_WVTE01000295.1:0-11629 GCF_009939605.1 Rhodococcus sp. YH1
GTGCTCTTTCGTCGAGTCGAGTTGGTAGCTCTCTCGAAGAATCACGCGGTGACCGTCTTTCGTCCGGTTACGACACGCCGGTCATCGGATCCGATCCGGCTCGTACACCATCCTGATGGACGCAACCGTGTCCGCCGGAGTCAAGGACCTCATCGACGTAGCCGGGATGCCCACGCGTGCCGGCTCCGCAGTCACCTCCCCGGATGCCGTCGGCACCGATGCTGCCTGCGTGACTCGTCTGCGTTCCCTCGGTGCGATCGTCCAGGGCAAGACCGTGACGACCGAGTTCGGCTACTTCACCCCCGGCCCCACCCGCAATCCCCACGCCCTCGATCACACCCCCGGCGGGTCCTCCAGTGGATCGGCTGCGGCCGTCGCGGCGGGGACCGTGCCCCTCGCGCTCGGCACCCAGACGGCGGGTTCGCTGACCCGGCCGGCCTCGTACTGCGGAGCCGCCGGCATGGTCCTCGCCCACGGCACCACGGACATGTCCGGCATCTCCGGTCTGAGCGAGTCACTGGACTCGCTGGGCCTGCTCACCCGGTCCGTGGCCGATCTTCGCTTCGTGCACAACGCATTCACCGGTCGCGAGCGCTCCGATGCCCGGGCTCCGGAGCCGGTTGCTCGGGGCCTGGTCTGGAACGCCGGTGCTCTCCACCCCCTGGAGCCGCCCATGGCGGCGTTGCTGGAACATGTGCCCGCCCTGCTGGAAGAGATCGGAGTGAAGGCCGAACCGCTCGACTGGGACGATCATGTTCAGACCTTGGCCGAGGACCACGTCACCGTCATGTCGTACGAAGCCGCCCGGGCACGGGCACACGAGTTCGACGAACATGCGCAGGCACTGAGCGTGCCGATCCGAGACCTCCTGGAGAACGGTCGCAGGACTCCCGGGGCCGAGTATTCCGCGGCCCTGACCCGTCGGGACCGTTCTCGTGAACTGCTGGACGAGATTCTGGACTCCGCTCCGATCATCGTCGGTCCTGCAGCGCTGGGTCCGGCCCCGTTCGGCCTGTCCGCGACCGGGTCGCCGATCCTCAGCCGGCCGTGGCAGCTGCTGGGTCTACCGGTCGTGGTCGTGCCGGGTGCCCGTACCCCCGCGGGACTGCCGCTGGGCCTGCAGATCGTCGGGCTGCCGGGGCACGAGGACCGGCTGCTCGACGTGGGCGAGAAGCTCGAGGCCCTCCTACGTGAACTGCCCGTGATTGCCGTCTGAGCCGCCCGCTCGCTCAGCTCGGTGACAAGACTCGCTCGGCTCGGTGACAAGACTCGCTCGGCTCGGTGACAAGACGCGCTCGGCTCGGTGACAAGACTCGCTCGGCTCGGTGACAAGACTCGCTCGGCTCGGTGACATTACTCGCTCGGCTCGGTGAAAGGATCAGCCATGTTCGAACCCCGCCCCACCAACCACCACCGGATGTTCCTCACCTGCTACGAGGACACGTTCGACCGCGGCTGGCACCACGTCGATCTGTTCGTCCACGACGAGTACGGTCGTGAGGTCAACTGGGTCCACTGGACGGTGGAGGCCGACGGCCCCGAGGCGGCCGACGAGTCGGTCCGCAGGGAAGAACCACTCCTGCGGCGGACCACCGCCTGGCGGCACCAGGTGAGCGCGGCGGGAATGAACTACTGGACCGCCGATGCCGGCTGGGACGACGCCGCGGCGGACGTCGCCTGAGCAGGTGGTTCCCCCCGCGCGGCGGACGGGGACAATGTCGGGAGCCAGGGATACGCCCTGGCTCCCGAATCCGGAGGTGAAGAGCCATGGCGGAGAGTGCGGACGACCTCCGAGCCGAGACGACGGTGTACGTGGTCGACGACGATCTCGAACTGTGCGAATCCGTCGACTGGTTGCTGGAGAGCATCGGGATCAGACCGGTGATCTGCCACAGCGGTGAGCAGTTCCTGAACGCCTACGACGGGAGCCGGCCGGCCTGCATCGTCCTCGACGTGCGCATGCCCCGCATGAGTGGGACACGGTTGCAGGAGAAGCTCAACGAGTTCGCGCCGCACGTGGCGATCATCTTCGTCTCCGCCCACGGCGACATCCGGATGTCCGTCTCCACCCTGAAGGCGGGGGCGCTGGACTTCCTCGAGAAGCCCTACGATCCGCAACGGCTGCTGGACGCCGTGCAGGCCGGGGTGGAGAAGGCCCGGCTCCGCTTCACCGACCATGTCGTGCGGGAATCGGTCCGGAACAAGGTCTCGTCCCTCACGCCGCGGGAGCGTCAGATCCTGGCCCTGGTGGTCGAAGGCCTACCCAGCCAGAACATCGCCCGGAAACTCGGCATGAGCGTGAAGACCGTCGACGTCCATCGTGCTCGTATCAAGAGCAAGACGGACGCCGACAGCATCAGCACCCTCGTGCGTGACGTCCTTCGGTACGGGGTGGACGTGCCGGTCGAGGATCAGTAGTAGTCCAACACCAGGCGCTCGCCCGCTGCCCGGGACACGCAGACTGCCATGATCTCGCCGGATTCCTTCTCGGACTGCGTGAGAACGTTGTCCCGGTGGATCGGAGTCCCCGCCAGCACCTGCATGATGCAGGTACCGCAGATGCCCTCCTGGCAGGACGTGTCCACGTCGCAGCCGTTCTCCTGAAGCACCTCGACGATGCTCCGGTCGGCCGGGACCTGATAGGTCTCCCCCTCCAGTTCCACCTCGAACGCGGAGTTCTCGGAGGCGTCCGGCTGTTCCGCCGCGTGGAAGTTCTCGAGATGGATCGACCCGGCCGGGACGTGCCGGCCGGCGAGCGCAACGACCTTGGTCATGAACCCGTCGGGTCCGCACGTGTAGACGTGGGCGCCGGGATCCATTCCCGCAAAGGTGGTTCCGAGGATCTCGTCCTGGTCCTCCCGGGTCACCCCCAGATGGGCACGGAGCTTCTCCGGGCAGCGGTCACGCAGCAGCGGAAGGAAGGCGGCTTCCTTCTCGCTGCGCGCGAAGTAGTGCAGTTCGAAGCTGATGCCGTGGACGTCCATGTAGCGCGCCAGGCTCAGCATCGGGGTGATGCCGATGCCGGCGGCGACCAGGACGTGGTGCGTGGCGTCCGTCGCGATGCTCAGCAGGTTCCGCGGGGAGCTGATCCGGAGAACGTCGCCCACCCCCACTTCGTGGAGGGCGGCCGAGCCGCCGCGGGAGTTCTCCTCGCGCTTCACCGCGAAGGCGAACGAATCCTGCGCATCGGGCGTGCTGAACAGCGAGTACTGGCGGGTGATCGACGTGGGTCCGACGACATCGATGTGCGCGCCCGGCAGATACGTACCCAGTGGCGACCCGTCGGTCTTCGCCAGCCTGAACGATCTGACGGTGGGTGATTCCTGAATGATCTCGGCGACGGTGACGTCGATGAGTGCCATGTCCGTTCTCCTCGTGAATTTCTCCGGACGGAAAACGCCGACCGGGGCCCTCCCGGACGGGAGGACTCCGCTCAGCGGAGGTACAGCCCGCCGTTGACGTCCCAGCAGGCACCTGTGACGAAGTAGGCGTCGTCCGAGGTGAGCAGCCCGACCATGTCCGCCACGAACGACGGACTTCCCAAGCGGCCCACCGGAATCCCGGCGACGATGCCCGCGAGCCTGTCCGGGGGCACCGTGGCCCGCACGACCGGGAGGTCGTGCGGCCCGGGAGAGATCGCGTTCACGGTCACTCCCCGGCCGGCCAGCTCGCGCGCGAAGACCTTGGTGGTGGTCAGGATCGCTCCCTTGGAGGCCGCGTAGTGGCCACCGGTTGCCGTCCCTCCGTTCTGGCCGGCAAGTGAGGCCATGTTGACGATCCGTCCGAAGCCCTGGTCGGCCATGGCCGCGCCGAACACCTGGCAACCGAAGAAGATGCTGTTCACGTTCGTCGTGAGCACACTCGTGAAGTCCGCCTCCGCCAGGTTCATCAGATCCGCTGCCTGCGTGACGGCAGCATTGTTGACGACGATCGTGGGGATGCCCCAGATCTGCCGGCATGTCGCCAGGGCCTCCTCGAATCCGACCTTGCGACTGACGTCGAGCTCGAGACCGCGTGCGGTCGATCCGTCGGGGGACAACTCCGCCGCGAGGGCTTCGACACCGGCCGTGTCGATGTCGGCGAGCAGAACCCTTCTACCGTCGGCGTGGAGTTTCCGGGCAATGGCGGCACCCATACCTCCGGCCGCGCCGGTGACAACGGCGATACCCGGCCCGGTGCCGGTGGACTGAGAGATCACATCGGCCCCCTACAGCAGGTAACCCGAGGCGCTGACCGCGTCCTCGCTGTCGATGAGCCGCACGACCTTGAGCGAGATTCTGTCCCCGTCCGCTCCGAGAACGATCCGATGGGTCAGCTCGGCGCCGAGCGTCGTGAATTCGTTGCGCTTGAACGCATTGAGGATCTGGGCCGATCGGAGAGTGACCGAGGTGTCGGTGATTTCCTCCACGGTGAACCGCGAGACGATCCGCACGGTCCGGGCCGCGGCCACCGCGGAGGGCGAGTAGCCCTGCATCATCCGCTCGACGCGCAGGTGCCGCATGCGCTTGTCGTCGTAGACCATGTTCAGGCCCGCGGCGAAGTCGTCGGTGCCCGGATCGATGGGAATCACGTAATGTGCGTCGTCCGTGTACATCTGCTCCCAGGCTCGATAGTCCTTGGCATCGAGGACCTGAGCTTCCTTCCAGACGAGCTCGATGGCCCGGAGGGTACGGGAGTCCGTCAGGGTCGGCATCGGTACGACCTCAGTCATTGCTCATCATCTTCTTCCACATCGCGTAGGCTTCCCGCATCCCCGTCTCGTCGGTGACATGAGAGGTGGGCCAACCTTCTTCGGTCGTGTACTCGCGTCCCTCGCCGCGGTTGACGAGGATCGGCATGTTCGGATTGCCGCCGGCCCCGATCTGCACCCGGATCCAACCCTCGGCGTCGTCGGGGCTACCGAAACCGAACGGCCCCTGGAAGTGCTCGTGGATCCTCAGTCGCTCGCGGTTGACGCTCTTGGGCCCGCCGTCCATGCCGAGGGCCATGTGCCAGATCTCGGTCTCGTCGACGGAGAGAGGGATCAGGACCCGGAAGAACGACGACGACATCGCGACGTTCGGGAAGGTGTTGAGGTTGAACCCGCAACCGTGCATGGAACGCATATAGCGACGGATCCGTTCGGGGCTTTCTCCCGCGGCGGCGAGTTCGTCGACCAGATGCTGGAAACGGGGCTGGATCTCCTCCGTTCCGTCGTCCACATCGAGATCCGCGTGGGCCGCGGCCATGATCGCGACGCTGTGCCCGTTGCCGAGGGCGTGGGTCTCGGCCGCGGGGTCGTCCATGAACGACATCATGTCCGCCGTCTCGGCGTCGACGGAGGCCATCCACGACTTGTGCACCATCGGGAAGTGGTACCCGTCCGTGGTGTTCTCGAGCTGGATCTTCCAGTTCCCCTTGAACCGGAACTTGTGAACGCCGAGCACCTTGGTCGGAAATCCGTTGCTCTGCTTGAAGAAGCGTTCCATCCAGATCTTGGCGTCGCCGAGGAAGTCCTCGAGCGGCTCGGCGTCCTGGTCGAAGGTTGCCCAGATCATCCCCAGGTAGCTCTCGGTGCGCAGCGTCTGGAGCGGGAAGTCCTTCTTGTCCACGACGCCCTCGTAACCGTCCGGGTAGGGGATGCCGCGCAGACGTCCGTCGAGTGCGTAGGACCAGTTGTGGTACGGGCACGTGAAGCCGTTGGCCTTGCCGCTGCGCTGGTCGCACACCGTCGCCCCCCGATGCCGGCACCGGTTCAGCAGGGTGTTGAAGTTGCCCTTGCGATCCCGGGTCACGATGACCGGCTGGTCTCCGACCTGGGTGGTCTTGAACGAACCCGCCTCCGGGATCTCGCTCTCGTGTGCCACCCACACCCAGGTCTTGTAGAAGATCTTCTTCATCTCCTCCTGGAAGATGTCCGGATCGGTGTACAGCCGGCCCGCGACCCGGTCGTTCGCGACGAGGTCCGCGTAGGTGCGTGCGGTGGGTTCTTCTGTCGTCGTCATGTGATTCCTTCGTTCGTGAAGTGCAAGGGCGGGCATCACCGGGATGCATCAGATCCGTTGGAACATCGCCTCGGCGGGCAGCGGCGCGGCGAACATCCGGCGGGTGCAGAACCGGCTCATGTGAGCCGCCGTACGTCCCCCGGTCCGGCCCAGGTCGAAGTCGATCGTGAGCCGGGCGCAGAGAATCTCGGCCGTTCCCGTCGCATAGAGCGACAGTTGCTGCATGATCCACTGCCCGCTCGCACGGTTGCCGTCGAGACGGATCTGCTCGCTCCCGAGGAGATGCACGTTGCGGAGGAAGTGGTCGGCCGGCGGCAGGTACCGGGACACGAGGGCCACGATTTCGTCTCGGCCCCTGGCGATTCCGAATTTCCCGGCGTACTCCGGACCCAGTCCTTCCCAGGTCGCGTCGTCGGTGAACAGGACGCCGAGCCGATCCGGGCTCTGCAGCGGGCCGGGCACGTCACACAGGTCCAGATAGCGGGCGAGACAGTCGCGGACGGCCTCCTTCGCCTCGACCACCTCGAGGCGGTGCTCCGTGTCGGTCACGGATCAGACCTCGACGTCGGCGCGGATCGTCAGCTCTCGGCCCATGCGGGCCTCGATCTTGAAGTACTTCCAGAGGGCGCACTCGCCGATCATCGTCGTCCGCAACAGGTTGCACGCGGCCCGCACGGTTTCCTGGTCCTTCACGTCGGCCAGGACGTAGCAGGTCCAGGGCCAGCCGTCGGACGGGCCCACCATGTGGGCGTCGTCGTCGAACGTGCCGACGACATGGATGCCGTCCATGTTCGCGAGATTCGAGAGCATGGTGGAGATGCCGACCCACACCGGGCCGATCTCCGCCTTCGGCAGGTCGAAGAAGTTCTGGTTGTTGCCGATGCAGAACAGGGTGCGCAACGGTTCGGCGGTCATGGGGCGTCCTTTCGCTGGGAAGGCAGGCGCTGGTCTCGAAGATCCCGCCCTGATCAGGGGAAACTGGGGATCCCGGGTTCCAGGCCGAGGAGAACGGCTCCGGCCGCCTCGAAGGTGTTGGTCTGAAGCATGGCGTGCTGAGCCGGGACGAGAGCGTCCCGAAGGTAGCGCTGCAGCGGGTGGCTCTCGTAGATCGCCCCGGTGCCGGCCAGGTCGAACGCGGCGAGCACGACGTTGCGGCCGACGTGGGCGGCCTGGGTTGCTCCCAGGCGGAGCAGGGCCGTGTACTCGTCGGTGATCTCGTCGCCGCGGACCGCCAGGTCCCACACCTCGTCGGTGATCTCGTAGAAGAAGGCCCGAGCGGAGCGGAGATCGGCCTCGGCGCGGGCCAGGCCGGTCTTGTAGGCGGGCCGGTTTCCCTTGCTGTCACCGCCGGTGATGCTGGATCGGACCGCTCCGACCTCGTGGACGTAGTCCAGCGCGCCGCGGGCGGCGCCGAGAGTCACCACCGCCAGCACCTGGGCGGCGTAGGCGAGCGACGGATACCGTGTGAGCGGCTCGTCGACCAGGGGAGCGCCACCGCGGACGAACGTCATCTCCTCGGGAACGAAGAGCCTGTCGGCCTTCACTGCGTGTGACCCCGTCGCCTTCATTCCGGCGACATCCCAGTTCTCCACGATCTCCACGTCGGCAGGGTCCACGAGGGCGGTCAGTGGCTTGCCGTTCGTTTCCGGGCCTCCGGCGAGACCGATGCCGAGGATGTCGGCGCCCAGGCATCCGCTGGCGAACTGCCAGAGCCCGCTGCACAGGTAGCCGCCGTCCACCTTCTCGGCCTTCTGCATGGGGAACAACCCGCCGGCATAGGCGACGTCCGGGCCGTCGGAGTAGATCGTCTCCTGGGTTTCGACCGGCAGGGCTGCGAAGTACACGAGCGAGGATCCGAAGCTTGCCACCCACCCGGTGGCCGGATCCACCGCGGAAATCCGCTCGACCTGCCTCATGAAGGAGGACGGGGCCATCGGTTCTCCGCCGAACCGTGCCGGGGTCGACGCGCGGTAGAGTCCGGCCTGCTTCAAGAGCGCGATGAAGTCCTTCGGCACGAATCGTTGCCGGTTGAACTCGTCGCGCCGGTCCAGCAGCACGGCGAGGGCGTCCTCGAAGGCCTTCTCCCGGGCAGGGCCCACCGCTGCCGCCTGCACTGGTTTCATCGTGCTCCGGATCGCCATCGTCGTCTCCATCCACCTCGTCGTGTCGCGCTGAGGAAAACGCTAGGAAAGGTTCGGACGAGGCGGTATCGGGATTTCCTCCGCCGGTCATAAAGCATTCCCCTATGGTCGATCCGCCGCTCGTGGGTCGACAATGAACCGTCACGGCACCCGGAGGTGAGGATCGATGTTCCCGACAGGCCGCGACTTCCAGGAGATGGTGGAGAAGACGGAAACAGGGATCCTCATCCACGAGGCCGCGTCCAAGAACATCCTCTGGGCCAACCCCGCCGCGTGCCGGATGTTCGGTTTCACCCTCGACGAACTGCGACCGTTGAAGGCCCACCACATGAGCAGCCAGGAGCGTCAGTACCGGCGCTCGGTCGGGGTGGCGTGGTTGCAGGACGCGGTCGTACACGGCTCGAGCCGCAGACAGTGGAAGTACCGGACCAAGGACGGTCAGGAATTCCTGGCAGATGCGGTCGCCTCGCTCCTGACCTTCCAGGACGGGCAGGTCGTGATGGTCGAGTTCCGCAACATCGCCGAAGAGGTGGAGCTCCAGGAGGAGCTCAGCTGGGTGTCGCAGTCCCTACAGCGCATCATGACGCACACGTCGGCGGGCATCGTGGTGCTCGACGAGATGAACTGCATCGAGGACATCTCGCCGCTCGCGGCCCAGCTCTTCGGCAGAACGCCGGACGAACTGTCCGGTGTGTACCTGGAGGATCTGGGCCGGTGTGAGCCTCGCCTGACCGCCGAGCCCGTCGTCGCCAAATTGGACGCGGCGGCCGGGCCGGTGGGCATCATGCAGGAGATCGAGAAGAGCGACGGCAGCACCACCTGGCTGGCAGGCTTTCTCGAGGCCGTGGTGCACGACGGAATGACGTCCCGGGTGCTGACGATCCGTGACGTGACGGATCGCGTGGAGTGGGAACGCCGGCATGCGTATCAGGAGGCCAACCTCCAGTACCTCAGCCGGTACAACGCGATGGGTGACATGGCCATGATCCTCGCTCACGAACTCGGGCAGCCCCTCGCCGCCTCGACGAACTATCTGAGCGGCCTCAAGGCGCGCATCTCCGACCGATCCCTCGACCCCGAGGCGCTGAGCTACGGGTTGGACAGGATGGAGAAGCAGCTCGGCCGGGCGGCGGAAATCGTGTCCTCCGTGAAGCGCTACGTGCGGCGGATCGAGAGCACCAAGGCTGCCATAGACCTCAACGAGACGGTCGAGGAGAGTTTGTACTTCGTTCGTCTGCGGGCAGCCGAGCGGGGCGTGCACATATCGATCGACAGGTCCCGTTCCCCGTTGCCGGTGGAAGGAGAGAGCGTGCTGATCGGGCAGGTGGTCATCAACCTCTGCTTCAACGCGATCGACGAGATCGTGTTGCCCTCGACTTCTGTCAAGGAGCTGACAGTCCGGACGGCCCGGCGGGGTGAGTGGGCCTGCGTCTCCGTTCTCGACCAGGGACGAGGGATGGACGGTGCCTCGGGAAACCGTCTGGCCTCCGGGGCCTTCTCGGCCAAGCAGGACAGTTCCGGGATCGGCCTGATCATCTCGGAGCACATCGTCGAGCGACACGGGGGCAGCATCCGGTACCTGCCCAACCACCCGCACGGTACCGAGGTCCGGATGTGCCTGCCCATCTCCGAGTAACTGCGATCCACCTCCGAGGGCAACCTCGACTGACACAGGTGTGCTGGGTACGGCGGCACCCGGTCCGGGGCGGCGCCGTGGCCACAATGGCGAAGGTTCCTGGATGACGGGTCCAGGAGAAGCCGCTGACTTCGGTCGTCCCTGGGGGCGAGCTATGGGCTTTGGACCCTAGAGAGCCGGTGATGTGATTCGTAGCGTCGGAGTCGGCGGCATCGTGACGAGGAGGCTGGCGATGACTGATACGACGGCGACCCCCATCCCGGCCGGCATCGAGTCGCCCGACGAGGTTCACACCCGGTTGGGCACGTTGCGGTTCTTCGACGGCTTCCCGGACGACGCGACGGTCCGGACGTTGTTCGACAACCTGGACTTTCAGCGTGCCGTGCAGGCGTACCTGCTGGCTCTGCCCGCGCTGAACATGGCGGCGATGCGCAGCGCGCTCCTCGAGTGGGGCCCGGTGAACTCGACGGCGTACGTCTTCGAAGACCTGATGCATCCGCGCACCGTGTGGCTCACGGCGAACACGAGCACGTCGTACACCGCCATCTGGATCGACCTGCACGACGGTCCGCTCGTGATCGAGGCGCCGCCCGGCGTGCTGGGCGCGATCGACGACAGCTGGGGACGCTGGGTGGTCGACGTCGGCCTGACCGGACCCGACAAGGGCCGGGGCGGCGCCTACCTGCTGCTGCCCCCCGGCTACGACGGTGAGGTCCCCGGCGGCTACTTCGTGGTGCGGACCAACAGCTTCGGCATGGTGCTGTTCGTTCGGGGCTTCCTCGACGAGCACGGCGATCCCCACCCCGCCGTCGAGGTCATCAAGGACAAGACCCGGGCCTACCCCCTCGCGCTCGCGGACCGTCCGCCGTCCATGCGGTTCGTGAACGTGTCGCCCGAACCCATGGTCGGCGTCCCCCCGGCCGACTTCCGGGCGTGGGAAATGCTCGACGAGGTGGTGCAGTCGGAGCCGCCCGAGTCGTCCGATCCGCTCACCCTGGGATTCTTCGCCTCGATCGGCATCCGGCGCGGCAGGCCGTTCGTCCCCGACGAGCGCATGCGCGCGATCCTCACCGAAGCCGCCGCGGTGGGTGACGCCACCGGTCGCGCCCTCACCTACCGGTTCCGGCAGCCGGAGGCCTACCGCTACCCGGGCAGTACTTGGCGCGCATTCTTCCTCGGTGGTCATCGGTTCGAGGAGGACGGGGTCGCCCTGCTCGACGCCGCCGCTCAGTTCAACTTCTCGGTGACCGGCGTGAGTCCGGCAGAGGACGTCGAGAGGATCGGCACCGGATCCCAGTACGTCGTCGCCTGCGTCGACGCCGACGGCGCCCCGTTCGACGGCGGCCGGACCTACCGGCTCCGCGTCCCTGCGAACGTTCCGGCCGGCGACTTCTGGTCGATCCTCGCCTACGACACCCAGACCCGGTCCATGCTGCAGACCGGACAGGAGTGGCCGTCGGTGACGAGCCAGGACCGCGATTTCACCACGAACGAGGACGGCTCCGTCGACGTCCACTTCGGTCCCGAACCGCCCGAGGACGGTCACAACTGGATCCAGACCGTTCCCGGCAAGAGCTGGTGGGCCATGTTCCGGCTGTACGGTCCCCTCGCACCGTGGTTCGACAAGACGTGGCAGCTGCCGGACATCGAGCGACTCGCGTAGAGGCGCCGACGCGGCCTCGTCGTGCCCTCGGCCCGGCACCGGCGAGATCCAGTCGGTGCGATCTCAGATCTCGCGCCAGCTCTCCCCGGCCATGTCGTGGCCGTGTGCCGCCATGAGCATCAGTCCACCGTCGACGGGAATCGAGCCGCCCGTGAGGTACGACGAGCGCGGCGACGCGAGAAATGCGATGGCCGACGCGATCTCG
>NZ_WVTE01000295.1:11639-15275 GCF_009939605.1 Rhodococcus sp. YH1
TCCCGCACCGACAAGCCCGCCGACAGTGTCACCGAGGGCACCGAGGAGGTGACACCGGCCTTGACCGCCTGATCCACCGACGAGGAATCACGCGACGACGTCGTACACCACCTCACGGGACTTGACCGCGACGTTACCGGGCACCACCCACGCGCGCGGCGGATCGGTGACGCCTCCACATCGTCGACAGTGGGCGCGCGGCGAACCCGGATCCGGCGGCTCCCCAGTTCGTGCGACACGAACATGCGTTCGAGGTTGACGCTCCCCACCACACGTGGGACCATCCCTGCACCGGCCTGAATACAGGTCGACCCCGGCTGGTGCTGGAACACCGAACCGGGGTCTGGGCACACGACAGGAGCGCTGTCATGCACCGTACGGTGGAGTCTATCCACACGCCCCCAGGGCGCAATTCTCATGGTTCGGCATTCGACGCCCACCTCCTCCTTCTCACCCCGCTGGGGTCCTCACTGACGTCCTGACCTAACGAGCCTCTCGCCCTCTCCGGTCGAGAGGCTTGAGGTGTTTCGCTGCGACGTGTGCGCGGGCCGTTCCGGTAGCCGCGGCACGTCGGGCATTCGTCGCTCATCTCCCGAGGTCCGACGTCAGCGCTTCGACGCTGCGCGCAGGGGTGCCATTCCCGTGCGTGAAACCGACTGGGCGCCAGTATCCTTCGTCTCCATTCTGGCGGTGGAGCACCCGATCGTGAGGGTCGACACGAACGAGCGGGTCCAGCGCAAGCCGCACGTCATCTCTGACGTGGGGCCAGAAGTGCTGGCCGAGATGGTCTATCGGGGCATGGTGACCGGGCAGCGTTGGGGAAGGGGCCGAAGGCAATACAGGGACCCGTAGGGTCTCCGATCGGTTGTGCGCAGCCGCCCGCAGGGCGTCCGCTTCTCGATGCGCTTGGGAATGAGTGAAGAACCGGCCAAGACCACCCGCTTCCAAACGGTGACCGCGTCCGACATTTCCCATGCCGACAAACAGGTTGCGCGTCATAGTCCGCTCCGTCACCGGGACCGCTTGCAGCCACTCTGTCGATACCCAGGGCACAGGACTGACTGGGTGGCCGCCATTTCGGGAACTCACGTGGATTTCCGGCTCTTCACTATGGATCTCGTGGACCGGTTGGTCTGACTCCTTGATGGGCGTGACGGTCTCGGCTCGGCGGACGCAGGATGGGTCTGGTGGGCGGGTCTGGCTCACGGCTCTTCTGACGCCACTGCAGGTTGGTGGCTGTCCTGTCTGCGACGTGTCGACCGGCTCGGCTCACTCGTTTGAGTGCAGCCCGGCGGGCCGTCATGTCCTGATAGGAGTCTGGCGAGATCCCCCGATAGTGAACTGACTGACGCCCGGCCGGACTCCGCCGAGTCGAGCAGCGGTGATGTCGTGGACCGAGCCGGGTTCGACGTCGGAGACCCAGACCGGGTAGCCGGTCGGGTCGGTCAGGACCTGGATGTTGCCGCCGTGTCGGCGGTGTTTGCCCGAGTACCACAAGTCGTGTCCGGCTTCGGAGCGCTCCCTGTCGCTTGCCAGGGTGATGGGACCACCTGATTGCCAGAGGGTAGGGACCACCGTGGCGCGTTATTGAGGATGCGTGTTGTCGGTGTCTTCGTCAACTGTTCCAGGTCGGGTGCGTTGCCGGTAGGACGGCCCTTCGATGATGAGGGTGTGCGCGGTGGAGGTCAGTCGATCGATGGCTGATTGAGCGAGGAGCGTGTCTGCGGTCATGGTCAGCCACTCAGAGGGCTCGCGATTCGACGTGACTATCGTGGTTTTCTTCCGATGCCGCTCCACTATCAGCTCGTAGAAGTCGCTGGTCTCGGTGGCATCGAGCGACCTGAGCGCGAAGTCGTCGATGATCAGGACGTCGACTGCGGTCAACCGTCGGATCTCGGCATCGACGGTGTTGTCCAGGCGAGCAGCTCGTAGCCGGGTGAACAGTTTGTCCGATCGCGCGAACAGGACGCTACGTCGTCGACGGATCGCTATGTGGCCCAATGCTGTCGCCAGGATGCTTCTATGTTCGTCAAGCGGCGTGAGGAAGCTGTTGTAGCCCCGTTGCGTGACCTTCCAGATGACGGTAGATCTGGCGGGCAATGGCACGTTTGAGGCAACGCTTGATCTCGCGTGGTGTCATGCCTTCCCGAGTTCGGCGTGCGGCATAGGCTTTCGTCTCGGGGTTATGTTGAAGCCGGGACAACGCCACGGTGTAGAGGGCGCGGTTGAGTTGCCGGTCGCCGGAACGGTTCAGCCGATGCCGGACCGTGGCGCCGCTGCTGGCCGGGATGGGCGCCACTCCGGCGAGGGAAGCGAACGCAGCCTCGTTGCGCACGCGTCCGGGATGCGACCAGGACACGATGAACTGCGCGGCGGTCACGGCCCCGACCCCGGGCAGTTCCAGCAGTGTGGGACAGATGGCCATGACGAGTTCTTCGATGGCGCTTTCGTGCTCGGCGGCTTCGGCTTCGAGGAACAACGCGCGACGGGCAACTGCTCGGATGCCGCGGACGGTGGTGCGGTGCTCGACGGAGTGGGTGGGCAGGGTGCGCAGACGCGCACCCCGTTCGAGTTGGTCGTTGGTGCTTCCACGGCGCATCTGCTCACGCAGAGCCTGAGGAGCATTGACGATCAACGCCTTGAGCTGTCCGATCGCTTTGGTACGGGACACGATCGCGCCTTGTCGGGCGGTGAGCAGCACACGTAGGGCCTCCCGGTTTCCTCGAGCGCGAGGAGCAGCGAGGTGGTCGCGCGACAGGGCCTCGCGGGCGGCGCGGACCGCGTCGAGCTCGTCGTTCTTGGCGCCGTTGCGCCGGGCCGGACGGGCGGGTCGGTCGATTTCGACGACCCATTCGCCGCGTTCGAGCAGGAAGGTCGTCAGTCCGGAGCCGAAGCTGCCACTGCCTTCGATGGCCCACACGCGTCGCCCGGCTCCGTGCCGAGTGCCGAAGTCGAAGCAGCGTCGGTATCCCATGGCGTCGGTGGGGCACTGCATGTGGACAAGGGCGGCGCCGGTCGATGCTTCGACGACGGCGGCGGTGTTGCTGTCGCGGTGGGTATCGACCCCGATGACGTAATCGACTTGGTCTGCAAGCATGGAGTGCACGGTGTTCTCCTTCAATGTTCGGGGAGTGCCGAGGTCGGCATCGACCTGGGTGCGGTCACCGTGTGGCAGGACTGTGATGAGGCACGAGACGATTCGGCCAGGCTTCTGATCAGGCCAGCAGTCGGTGGGCCAGGTCGATGCCGGCGACCATGACGACATATCCAAGGCAAGGGCGCGACCGCGCAGGTGCGGGTCGGCCAGTGAGTCTTTCGGGTCAGTCATGGTTACCGACATCAACTCTGGCAGACGCTCGCCTCTCGGTGAACGCCCCAACGCTCATGGCTCGAGAGTTGGACCTTGAGTCTCACAATGAGTCTTGCCTACCCCAACGGGTCCCAGGAGGATCGCGGACTGGTGCGCATCGAGGAATCTCAGTGAGGTCAGGTCACCGAGCAATGTCCGGGGTTGCGTCCATCAGGATGGTGTACGAGCCGGATCGGATCCGATGACCGGCGTGTCGTAACCGGACGAAAGACGGTCACCGCGTGATTCTTCGAGAGAGCTACCAACTCGACTCGACGAAAGAGCAC
>NZ_WVTE01000295.1:15285-18287 GCF_009939605.1 Rhodococcus sp. YH1
TCCCGCACCGACAAGCCCGCCGACAGTGTCACCGAGGGCACCGAGGAGGTGACACCGGCCTTGACCGCCTGATCCACCGACGAGGAATCACGCGACGACGTCGTACACCACCTCACGGGACTTGACCCAGAAACATCCGAGACGAGGACACATGGTGGCCGTGGGCATCAGTGTGCCCGACGTGCGGGCCGTCGGCGAGCAGCCGAGCAATCGATACGCGTATCGACCTGGCGGCGTTCCGGGGCCGGTTCTACGACTGCCTGACCACTCGTCGTGACGCATTGTTCGAGTTGACTGACGCGGTGCTGTGTTCCGGCGGTGCGGTCCGTACCCTCGTCAAGTTGCCCCTGACACCCGAACGCCGTCGCGGTCACGGCGCCCTGTACGACGGCCTGGGCGGATTCGACATCGATCGTCTACGGAACATGATTGCCGCCGAGTCGATCCCACGCGACCGCGAGGGCGCGATCGTGTTGGCCGTCGATGTCAGGGCCTGGCCGCGCCCGGATGCCCGACGAGCCCACAGCGTACGTTCCTCCACGTGTACGGGCGCGGCACGGGACGGGCGCAGCTGATCCCCGGCCGGCAGTACTCGTTCGTCGCCGCGCTCGAGCCGGGTCGCACCTCGTGGACGGCGGTGTTCGACGCAGTCCGCCTGCAGCCGGACGACGATGAAACACTCGTCACCGCAAGACAAGTGCGCAGCGTGGTCGAGCGTCTGCGAGCGGCCGGGCAGCACCGCGACGGTGACCCGGACATCCTCCTGATCTTCGACGCTGGTTACGACCTGCCTCGGCTGGCGGTCGCCCTCACCGACCTTCCGGGGTGGATCCTGGGCCGAATGCGCGGGGACCGCGTGTCGTGCTTCCCGGCGCTGCCGCCGGGCCGCACCGGCGCCACCCCGGCACGGCCCGCAGTTCCGGTTCGCCGACCTGAGCAGCTGGCCCACACCCGCGGCCACCACGAGCACGGTCACCGGCCGGTACGGAACGGCGACGGCCTCCGCATGGAATCAGCTGAACCCGAGGCTCATCCACCAAGGGGTGTGGGCCGAGCATCCCGGAGCACTGCCGATCGTCGAGGGCACGGTAATCCCACTGACCGTCGGCCATCTGCCCGGAACCGGCACCCGGCCCCGGTATGGCTGTGGTACTCGGACCCCACCGTAGGAGGTGACCACGTCGACGGACTGTGGCAGATGTTTCTGCGCCGCTTCTTTCCTCGTGCACACCTTCGAAGAAGTTCAAGCAGGCGTCGGAGTGGACTGCGCCGACGATCCGCCGTCCCGAGACGGCCGATCGCTGGACCTGGATCGTCATCGTGGCGCATGCCCAGCTGCGGCTCGCCCGGCCCGTGGCCGAGGACCTGCGCCGACCCTGGGAGCGACCGCGGCCTCCGGGCCGGCTGACCCTGGCCCGGGTCCGTCGCGGGTGTCGGTGCATCTGCCGGACGATGCCCACTCCGGCCGGTGCGCCGAGACCCTCCCGGCCCGGTCCCGGACGACCCTTCGGCTCGAAGAACACCCGTCCCGCTCCGGATTTCCACGCGGGCAAACGCGTCAGAACCGACATGCAGGAACCGGCCGGTGTAAACCGCACAGGTCAAAAATCAAGCTCAGGGAATGGAGTAGCCGACTACTCGGGCTTACTGTCTCCCGAGCTAAGACGATCAGGTGGTGCAGTAACTACTCGATCAGCGCACAACAACCACGGCGGACGAAGTAGCAGACGCGCGGTGCAATCGGAGTCCGTTGCGGCGATCACTGGCTGATGTATGAGCTCGATAATCTTCGAATTCGAATCGAGTGCTGGAACGCCTCGGCAGAAGCGGTGCGCCCGCTGCGCGAGTAGTGCACCGGACAGCGCGCCGTTTTTCGGCGCAATCTGCAAGATTGTACGACGCGCGAGTCGGATGAACATGCTGCAAATCGTTGGTGGCGACTGCGCCAGCGCACGATCGGGCAGAGATGACATCGCTCACTGGCGACTGCGCCGGACCGCACGGAACACCGAGGGTGGATCGATTGCCCACCCAGGGTGGGTTTCCGGGTGGTCGAGCGAGCGGAAGATAGACAAGGAGGCAAATCTCAGTTTGGAACAAATGAACGGCCATCGGGGAGGCGTGGACGACGTCGGTTACGCGCTCGTGACCTGGGTGGACGGCCCCATGTGGAGGTCCGAACGGCCTCTATGTCGAACAAGTCCATCAATTGATGTCGGTATCCGTGTATGACGGTCTCCTCGAGCGGCCGCTCGGATATCCGGCCGTGGGCCGCGAAAGGATGTACTGCTACAAGATGTTGCGGACCGATCCGGCTGGCGTGACGGTGCTGCCATTCCGGTGGAGTTCTCGAACCGAAAACGCTCCGGGAACGACTTGATCGAGTCGATTTGAAAACTTCCTAGAACTCATAAAGGAGCGAGAAGGAGCAATGCACGAATCGACCATGGTGCGGCACAATCGGGTGTTCGACGACGCCTCGAGCGGCACCCCAAACGATTCCAATGTGCTTTTCGGGCGGCGGCCGGAATGCGCACGAATTGATCAGTTGTTGGCGGAACCCCTGACGGGGGCGAGCGCCGCGCTCGTCATCACCGGGGATCCTGGGATCGGTAAGACAAGCCTGCTGCGCTACGCCCGCGACGGCGCTCGCACACTGAAAGTGTTGTCCGTGAGCGGGGTCGAGGCGGAGACCATGTTCCCGTTTGCAGCGCTAGGACGATTGCTCACGCCCGTCCTTGATCGGCTCGGTTCGCTGCCCGCCGTTCAGGCGGACGCCCTGCGCTGCGCGCTCACGCTCAGCGCGGAACGACCCCGTGACCGCTTCGCTGTGTGCGCGGCGGCATTTCAGTTGCTCGCGACGACGGCCGAGAGATCCCCGACTCTCGTGCTCGTCGATGACGCGCAATGGTTGGATGTCTCCACCGCCGAGGCACTCGCCTTCACTGCACGCCGACTGCGGGCCGAGGGACTCGTGCTGTTGATCGCCACGCGCGACGTCG
>NZ_WVTE01000295.1:18297-19992 GCF_009939605.1 Rhodococcus sp. YH1
TCCCGCACCGACAAGCCCGCCGACAGTGTCACCGAGGGCACCGAGGAGGTGACACCGGCCTTGACCGCCTGATCCACCGACGAGGAATCACGCGACGACGTCGTACACCACCTCACGGGACTTGACCATGTCCGGTCGTAGCGCAGATCGTCGAGCGCGTTCCATGCATCGAACACCATGGCCGGGTCGAGTCCTGCTTTGGTGGCTCGCAGTGTCGCCGAACGTGATTCGCGTCGATTCACTTCATCGGCAAGCAGCACTTCGAGGAATCCGATGTGGCTGAGTTTGTGTTGCCGAGCCAAGGCTGCGCGTTCGGGAAGGGTGTCGGCGAGCGCGCCGAGTTTGAGGGCTTTGAGCAGGCGGACGAGGTCGGTGCCGACCGGTTCGTTGGGTGTGGTGGTGGCGCGAGTGGTGGTCATGCGTTGTTCTCCGAGGATGTGGCGCTGTCGTCGACAACGGATAATGATGGGGTTGGTGTGGAACGGAATTCGGCTGGATCGCGGGAGAACCGTGTCGATGCCTGTCCGACTGTTTTCGGTAGATCCGGCGATGTGGATTCGGTGGCACGCTCCAACATGGATGCAATCTTGGTGACCGAGACAACGTCGAGGTCCAACGACAATGAGCAGGCCTGTTCGACCCGCTCAGCGCCGTAACGACGCACCAGTCCTTGAAGTCGGTAGACACTGCGGATCCTCGTCCACGGAAACGGGTCGTCGAGAATCCGTTCGGCGTAGATACCGATGTTCGCCCCGTGTGCGGTGCACTTACGAATCAGTGAGGTGACATCACGTAGCGCGTAGTCGGACTTGTGCTCGGGCAGGTCAGCGCGGTCGGTACTACGACCGCCGGGACGTTGCCGAGGGTGGATCTTCACCAGGGTGCCGCGGTGATAGAACTTCACCAGTTCGGTGTCCGCACGCACCGACAGTCTCGACCCGATCCACTGCTGCGGCAACGAATACAACGCGCGTCCGACTTCAGCGTGAAAGTCGCGGTGGACCTTCACGTCCTTGAAGATCGGCACGTCGTAGGCCGCAGGCACCGGCAGCAGCACCGGCAGTTCGGAGTCTTCGAACACCTCCCGCGGCCGTGCGCAGGTGGTCCCATGAATACGCAGGCCTGCGGTGCTGCTGCACCAACGGACCACTGCATCCTGCGCTTCGATGAGGCTGGCGAATCGTTCACCTGCCCAGAAGTTGCCGCGCACGTACTGGACAGTGCGTTCGACTTTGGGTTTGTCCTTCGGAGAGCCGACCCGGGCTGGATCGGTGATGAACCCGACGTGGTTGCTGTAGGCGAGCCAGCCATCACTGAAGCGTGGATTGATCGGATCTGACTCGTTGACAACGGGTTTGAGGTTGTCCGGGATCAAGACTGCGAAGACTCCGCCAAAGAACTTCCACGCTGCCTCGCAGCCGGCGAGTACCGCCACCAACGTCTGCGAGTACGTCAGCCAGACGAACATGTGGCGGCTGTAGACGGCGGTGAAGATCAGGGCGTGGACCTTGCGGGATCGTCCGTCTTCGGGGTCGGTGAGCATTCCCAGGTAGCCGAAGTCGACTTGGCATTCGATACCTGGGTCGCCGTCGACGACGCGGACAGTAAGGTCTTTGCGGCCGAAACCGCAACGGTCGGTGGCGAACCGATGCAACGTCCGGTACGGCACTACGCAGCCTTTACGGGCAAGCAGAA
>NZ_WVTE01000295.1:20002-21432 GCF_009939605.1 Rhodococcus sp. YH1
GGTCAAGTCCCGTGAGGTGGTGTACGACGTCGTCGCGTGATTCCTCGTCGGTGGATCAGGCGGTCAAGGCCGGTGTCACCTCCTCGGTGCCCTCGGTGACACTGTCGGCGGGCTTGTCGGTGCGGGAGCGGGCGAGTACGTCGAGGCCGAGGTAGCGGCGGCCTTCGATCCACTCGTCGTGCTGCTCGGCCAGCACCGCCCCGACGAGTCGGATCAGAGCGGTGCGGTCCGGGAAGATCCCCACCACGTCGGTCCGGCGGCGGATCTCCTTATTGAGGCGCTCCTGCGGATTGTTGCTCCAGATCTGTTTCCAGATCTGCTTCGGGAACGCGGTGAACGCCAACAGATCCGACCGGGCGGCGTCGAGGTGATCGGCCACCTTCGGCAGCTTCTCGGTGAGTGCATCGATGATTCGATCGTATTGTGCGTGAACGGAATCCGCGTCGGGCTGGTCGTACACGGAGTGCAGCAGTGTCTTCACCCAGGGCCACGACGACTTCGGTGTGACGGCCATGAGGTTCGTCGAGTAGTGGGTGCGGCACCGCTGCCAGGAGGCGCCGGGCAGGGTTGCGCCGATCGCCGCGACGAGGCCGGCGTGGGCATCGGAGGTCACCAACCGCACCCCGGTCAGGCCGCGGGCGACCAACCCGCGGAAGAAGGTCAGCCAGCCGGCGCCGTCCTCTGCGGAGGTGACGTCCAGCCCCAGGATCTCGCGGTAGCCGTCGGCGTTGACCCCGACCGCGACCAGGGCGTGCACGTTCACCACCCGTCCGTTCTCGCGGACCTTGAGGACCAGGGCGTCGGCGGCGACGAACGTGTACGGGCCCGCATCGAGGGGTCGGTTCCGGAAGGCCTCGACCTGGGTGTCGAGGTCTTTCGCCATCACCGAGACCTGCGACTTCGACAGCGAGGTGATCCCGAGGGTATCGACGAGTTTCTCCATCCGCCGGGTCGAGACCCCGAGCAGGTAGCAGGTCGCAACAACCGAGGTCAGGGCTCGTTCGGCCCGCTTGCGCCGTTGCAGCAGCCAGTCCGGGAAGTACGAGCCGGACCGCAGCTTGGGGATGGCCACGTCGAGGGTGCCGACGCGGGTGTCGAAGTCGCGGTGCCGGTAGCCGTTGCGAACGTTGACGCGTTCGTCGGAGCGTTGGCCGTAGTCGGCGCCGCACAGGGCGTCGGCCTCGGCGCCCATCAGGGCGTGGATGAACATCGTCAGCAGCTCGCGCAGCAGGTCGGGGCTGGCGCCGGTGAGTCGGTCTTCGACAAGCTGGCGGAGGTCGATATCGTGGGCAGTGGTCATCGCGTGCTCTTTCGTCGAGTCGAGTTGGTAGCTCTCTCGAAGAATCACGCGGTGACCGTCTTTCGTCCGGTTACGACACGCCGGTCATCGGATCCGATCCGGCTCGTACACCATCCTGATGGACGCAACC
>NZ_WVTE01000296.1:0-16782 GCF_009939605.1 Rhodococcus sp. YH1
GTCGTCGTGACGGCAACCGAAACGCTCGGACACGAGGGAATCCGCGACTTGGTCTGGGACCTCGAACCCTACGAGGCGGATCTCGTGGTTGCCACCGGCGTCGTCGACGTGGCCGGCCCACGCATGGAAATGCGTCCCGTTGCTGGCTTGCCCCTCATACACGTGGAGAAGCCGAGTTACCACGGCGCCAAGCGGAGCGGAAAGCGCGCATTTGATCTGATCTTCGCAACCATTGCGCTCCTCTTGCTAGCTCCCGTCTTCGCAGTTGTTGCCGTGGCAATCAAGTTGGACAGCAAGGGACCGGTGTTCTACCGTTCCGAACGTATTGGTCTGGACGGTCAGCCCTTCGGCATGATCAAGTTCCGCTCCATGGTCATGGACGCCGACCAGCAAGTAACGGCTCTTATAAAGCAGAACGAGGGTGCCGGACTTCTCTTCAAGATGCGGGAGGATCCGCGAATCACGCGCGTTGGCAGATTTATTCGCCGGTATAGCATTGACGAACTCCCCCAATTCATCAACGTTGTACGTCGGGAAATGAGTGTCGTAGGTCCTCGGCCTCCGCTGCGTAGAGAGGTTGAGAACTACGATGGCATGATACGCCGGCGCCTTTTGGTGAGGCCGGGCGTGACAGGGCTATGGCAGGTGAGTGGGCGTTCGGACCTTTCGTGGGACGAATCGGTTCGCCTGGACCTGTCATATGTCGAGAACTGGTCGATGGTTAGCGATATATTGATAATCGCGAAGACAGTGAAGGCAGTTATTGCCGGTGAGGGCGCCTACTGAGTCCTCATCGATCGATCAACTTGCCGATGCGGAATCAAGTGGAATACCACAACAAGCGCTGCCGCAACCTACATTAATCAGTTCGCGTTCCAATAACCTGGGCGCATGTCCACACCTGCCAGGAGGTAGTCGTGTCTCAAAATCCGATTGTGCCATTCGTCATTGCCGAAATCGGCTGCAATCATGCCGGTGACCTGGAGATCGCAAAGAAGATGATCTCCGTCGCGGCAAACTTCTGCGAGATTGATGCCGTCAAATTTCAAAAGCGAGACAACAAGGTTCTTTTCTCCGAGGAAGAGTACAACGCGCCGCATCCGAATCCGATGCACAGCTTCGGCGAGACATATGGTGCCCACCGAGAGTTTCTCGAATTCACGATAGAACAGCACGTTGAATTGGCTGAACACTGCAGGAAGGAAGGCGTCGTTTACTCGACTTCAGTGTGGGATGTCCCGTCGGCGAAGCAGGTTGCAAGTATCAACCCCGAATTCATAAAGGTTCCGTCCGCGACCAACCTCAACTTTGACGTCCTTTCTGTGCTGATTGATGAATACGGCGGAAAAATCCACATTTCTCTTGGTATGACCACGAGGGAGGAGGAAGAACGGATCGTTGACTTCTTGCGAGCGAAAGGCCGCATCGACGATGTCGTGTTGTATGCGTGTACTTCCGGATATCCGGTTCCCTTTGATCAGCTCGCGCTGATGGAGGTCAAGCGCCTAAAGGATACGTACGGATCCGAGCTGTCCGGTGTCGGCTTCTCTGGCCATCACCTTGGAATAGCCGCCGATGTTGCGGCCATGACCCTTGGGGCGACCACCGTTGAGCGCCATTTCACCCTAGACCGCACCGCCAAGGGAACAGACCACTCGGCTTCCCTTGAACCCGACGGGCTCCGGCGCCTAAAACGGGATCTGAAGCACGTCTCGGCCTCGCTTCGTTACAAGGAGGAGGAACTGCTGGACGTGGAGATCGCCACCCGAAAGAAACTCAAGTGGACCCCAGTTAACGAAAGCTCCTTCGCAGTCTGAAGGTGGCACGACCGGTCGGAGTGAAGATGACCCACCAGGCTAGCGCCATGAAGGTTCGCGTTTTCAATTGCCTACCGACGACGCTGGCGCACTACGCCTCCGAACTATCCGACACTCTGGCGAGGCTTCAGGTCGAGGTTACGCAGGTCGACAGTCGGGTTCCAATTGACTCTTCTCGGAGCATAGTCGTACGTGGATTGTCGCATATCCGACAGGCGCGGGAGATCTCACGTTCGGATCTACCCACTATCGTGATATGGCCAGCGTTCGGATGGCTCGATGGGTCGTTATGGTCACGGAGTCGATCTAGGATTCTTGAGATATCGCACGACCCGGTCCCGATACGCCGGCAATTCCTAACCGGACGATTCTGGAATGCTGTCGCTAAACGGTCAATGCGCGTCGAATGGCTCTGCCACACGGAAAGCGCCGCAAATGCGGCGGTGCAGGTTATAGGGACTAGACCTCGCATAGCACTGCACCCGGTCCTGAGTACATCACCGCCAGCGAGGGAAATATTGCCCGGTCGTCGGGGCGTGGTCTCCGTGCTGGGACAATTCAAACCCTCGCGGAATGTCGACGTTTTGCGCGAAATTGCCGAGACTCTTTCGCCCGAGGAATACGATCTCCAGATCATTGGACGTGGATGGCCTCATATTGACGGTTGGCGCGTTACCGATCGCTTTGTGAGTGAAGACGATCTCGACCGTGCCCTGGACGACAGTGACGTGGTTGTCATACCGTATCGGAAATACTGGCAGAGTGGCATCGCGGTACGGGCAGTAGAACGCGGAGTTTCTGTAGTCGGTGAAAGAACGGAGTTCTTGACAAGACTGCTAGGGGCAGACTATCCGGGTCTCGTCAATAATAGCGATTCCTGGCCGCATACGATAGCTGCTGTAGCTAACCACCACGATACGCAAACACATGCGGCGTACGTGAAGGCTGTCGATGATAGCTGGCGCCCGATTGTGGACCTTCTTCGCTCGCCCAGCCACGTCCGTTCCGATAATAACCGTATTTTCAATACTCGCTAGGAGAAAATGGTGACCCGTTCCGTCGCAATCATCGGGACAAGAGGATACCCAAGTTATTACGGTGGCTTCGAAACGTTGGTACGGCGATTGGCTCCCTACCTAGCCGGCAGTGGATGGTCGGTGACTGTGTACGGACGAGCGGCCGCGGCGGCCACCAAGGCCTCTGAGCGGGATCCACGAGTGAATGTACTTAATACCTGGGGCATCGAGACCAAGTCCCTCAGTACGCTGACATATGGCCTCTCGTCGACCGCATCAGCACTCGCTAGGAAACCCGATGTTGCGCTAATCATGAATGTAGCCAACGGTTATTGGCTTCCGATGCTGAAAGCCGCGAATATCCCATCTGTGCTCAATGTGGATGGAATCGAGTGGGAGCGAGCCAAGTGGGGGGCCGCGGCAAAGTCTATATTTCGGATTGGCGCGACGATGACCGCCAAGTTTGCCGATCACCTTGTCTACGACTCGCCTGAAATTCAGCGACGCTGGGAGCGCGACTTTGGCCGAAGTGGCACTTACATACCGTACGGAGGCGACGTAGTAGGTGATCTCGGTCCGGTCGACGGCCTTGAAAGAGGTGCGTATGCTCTGCTCGTCGCACGATTCGTTCCGGAGAATACGGTGCCTGAGTTCCTTGAGGCAGCGCGTGAGATCAGTCGCAATTATGACGTCGTGATCGTTGGGTCCTCAGGGTATGGCGGGGCGATCGAGGATGAGGTTCAAGCCCTTGTCGACACGAACCCGCGAGTTCGCTGGATGGGCCATGTCAGTGATGATCTGAGGCTCTTCTCGTTATGGAGAAACGCGGGGGCTTACTTCCATGGCCACAGCGTAGGTGGAACGAATCCAGCACTCGTTCAGGCTATGGCGTGTGGTGCGCCGATCGTCGCGCGGGACACCCCCTTCAATAGGCATGTGCTCGGCGCTGCAGGCGAATTTTGCTCCCCAAACCCGAGCGACATCGCCTCGGCGGTCCTCAACCTACTGAAGAACAACGTACGCCAAGAAGCGTACGGCGAGGCAGCTCAACGGCGAGCAGCGGAGTCCTTTGGCTGGGAGCAGGTATGTGCCTCGTACGAAGCCACACTGGCCTCGGCGATCGCAGCCTCCACTTCAGGCATCCACGCAGCGAGGCGTTGATATGGGCGGAATTTCGGATGGACACACCATCGCTACGGGATCGGCGGTGGCCATCATCCCCGCTCGCGGCGGGTCAAAAGGGATTCTAAGAAAGAACCTTCGTCGAATCGGCGGGCGTGAACTTGTAGCCCGTGCAGTCGACGTCTGTAATGCAACAGCAAGCATCGAGCTTGTAGTTGTCTCAACTGATGACGAAGAGATCGCCTCGGTGTCGCGTCAATCAGGTGCAACCGTCATCATGCGTCCTCAAGAACTGGCATCGGACATTGCAAGTTCAGAGGCAGCGCTCCTCCATGCGTTGGACGAGTTAGAACAGCGCAATTGCCTGTTGCCCTCTACGACCGTGTTTGTACAGTGCACTAGTCCGTTCATTCGAGCGAATGACCTTGACGACGCGATCGGTAGGCTGCATGAGCACGGTGCAGATACGGTGCTATCAGTCGCGGAATCTCACCGCTTTATTTGGAGGGAACACGATGGCGCACTTGTCGGCGTAAACCATATCGGAGGTCCAAGGAAGCGTCGACAGGATCTCGGAATTGAATACGCCGAGACCGGAGCGTTCTACGTAATGAGGACGGAGAAATTTCGAAGGCGTCGGCAGCGATTCATGGATAGAACGGTCGGCTTTGAGGTTCCGGAGTGGACGGCAATTGAGATTGATACGGAAGTGGACCTTAGGATTGCCGAATCCCTTGCTCACCTGGACGCCAGCAGTATCGGCGATCTGTCCGGGATAGCGGCGCTGGTTACCGACTTCGATGGGGTCCATACTGACGACACCGCGTACGTCTGCGAGGACGGCCGCGAACATGTGAAGGTCAGTCGGTCCGATGGAATGGGTATCAGTATGTTGCGCGACGCCGGCCTACCGATTCTCATCCTGTCCAAGGAAAGAAATCCCGTGGTCTCCCGACGAGCGGAAAAGTTGAGAGTAGACGTACGCCAGGGCGTCGACAACAAACTACCGGCCGTTATCGAGTGGATTAGTGCGCTGGGGATTCCTCCACAGAAGGTCGCATATGTCGGAAATGATGTGAACGATCTGGCGTGTATGAACTACGTAGGGTGGCCGATTGCCGTGGCGGACGCCGCGCCGGACGTCGTGCGGGTTGCACGCCACGTCCTCAAGAAGCGAGGTGGCCACGGGGCTCTCCGGGAGCTCGGTGATCTACTCATGGCAGCCGGGATCCACTCTGAGTCATCTTCCATGGGGCAACTCTTCAGTCAGCCTTCGTAACCCCGTCGTTGCAGATTGGAGGGACTCGACGTGAAGACTGAGGGAGCGCGACCACCTCGCGAAAATCCTGGTATTCGGGTGATGGCGACATCTCGCCTAGTCGCGCCCCCCTGGGTTCTCAGTATGGAGACAGGGAAGCGGCCGCTGCTTGTGTCCGTGGGAAGTGCGTCGATCCTAGCGGTGCTCACTGCCGTGCGGTTTGTCATGATGGTCAGGCTGCTGGAACCCGAACAGTACGGGCTGCTTAACCTGCTGACGACCGTCTCAAGCCTGCTTCCAATGGTGGTCATCCTTGGCATTCCGCTTCATCTACAGAAGATCGTTAGAAACAGCGGCACACAGTATATCCACTTTGGAATAATCCGAGGATTGACGGCGTGCGGTCTCACCTTCTTGCCGACCGTTGTGGGATTGTACGCAGTCCTCCGCCCGTTCGTGAAATCAAGTACGGAACTGGCAATCTCGGCATTTGCGGTAGCAATTGTCTGCCACGGAATCGGGTGCGCGATATTTTCCTCCCAGCTCCTACTCGGGGCTGGGTACCGTGCGACCGCAGCTGCATCCTTGCTTTGGGTGAACTCGGCCCTGACATGGACGATGTGCATTCCTTATCTTATGAACTGGTCCAGCGTGCCGGCAATATTGATTTCTTGGGCTGCGGGATGTTTCCTATCGGCAGGTCTCGTCATGGCCGGAGCTTGGCGGCTTTCGGACCGAACCGGACCAGACGCTCGTGTGAATTCACTGCCTCCAGTGTATGGGCGCCCTCGGCGGTTGTTTTTAGACGGGATTAGAACGATTCCAACATTGGTAGGGCCGTGGCTCCTAGTTTTTGTGGTGCGATATTTGCTGGGCCTCAATCTCGGCGAAACTGCCATGGCGGAGTTCTCAATATCATCGACGGTTATCGAGTCTGCTTTTACAGTTGCGGTCACTGTTATTACTTTCTCTGCAAACCGTCTATTGGATGGCGCCACCCGCCCGCTCGGTCCATTCCTATGGTCAACCGCAAGTCTACTCGCAGTGTCTATTCCGGCGCTGATTCTATTGCCGACGGTATTGGGTGAGTTCGCTAATGACGGATATTCGTTCTCCATCGAAATATCGCTGGTGCTCTTACTCGGGGCAATCGCGCGGCTATATCTTTCCTCTTGGCGTCAACGATCATTGGCGGTCGGCACGTTAGGAGCGCTCTCGACGCAGTTTATTGCAGTAACTGCAATAGCAGCTATGTTCATTGCGATATCACGGCCGAGCGAAACGATCGTCTATGCATTGGTTCAAACGACATCCTATCTCGTGATAGCGGCTTCGCAACAGTGGTTCACGTCCCGGCGGGAAGGTCGTTCGGTGCCAGTACATAATGGCGCCCCTCGCGCATTGCGCATGGGGGCGTCGTCCCGAGCCTCATGGGGAGGAAAGTGAAATGGTCCAACAGCGTAAGGTGTTGTTTGTCGCCGTTGGTGAAACGGAAGTTCAGGGCTATCGATTTTTGGCTGAACGTATGCGGGAAGAGGGGTATGAATGTCGCGTTGTGACGTGGCTTCCCAGGCTATCTGGATGTGGCGTTGATTCGATTCACGCGATGTCAAAGGATATTTCGACCTCGCAATTCGATACTTCGCTCGCGGTTCAACTCGGATTTCCGGACCCTGGCATGGCGGCGGATTTTGACCGGGACTGGCACTTCGCGACGGCCGCTGCGAAGCGACGTCACGTACTTCGAATAATTTCAACGGGCGAATTCATCTTCCGGAGTTGGGGTCCGAACGTGATTGTCTCTGCCGTTGGAGGTGAGACGACTCGAGTTGTGTTCGAAGCCCTAGGTAGGCACTTCAATTGCGTTTCACTGTACTTTAACGCTATTCCGCTTGACGAGCGCTTCGTGCTACTCCCTTCGATGTCGGCGCCCTTTGTTCCACATCCGGGGGAGGTCGGCTACAAGCCGTCGGGCAGCGCTTCGAGGGTGAGTCGAGCAGCGGCGGTCTCGCGGGCTACGTTCAGAAGCCATCTACAGGACTCGAAATGGGACGCCCTTGTTCGTCTTTACGAAACTAAGATTCGCGATGCAGGAATTTACCCGCGAACTTGGTATGAGCGCAAGTCGATAAGCGGTGTAAAGTCCGCCATTCTGTCGCGTATTCCTTCGCCGGCGACTTTTGGAGAGGCGGATGGCGTGAATGTGCTATATCCGATGCACGACGAGCGAGACTTTCAGGTTGCCGTTCGCGAACGACATGCCGTGCCTCAGGTGCACCTCTTGAAGTACGTCGCTTCGACACTGCCGCCGGGCTATCGGCTCTGGATAAAGCCCCATCCTCATCACCTTGAGGCGCACCATCAACTGTTATTGCGAGAGATCAGAGATATTCCGAACATCGGATTCCTGAATCCGCAAACAAGCTATGTGGATGCGATCAATGGCTGTGATGTGGTATTCACGCTTGCCTCGACGCTTGGATTCGAAGCTCTCAAGTTAGGAAAGCCTGTTGTGTGCTACGGAAGCCCCTTCTACGGCGGCTATGGCATTACAATGGATGTTCGTGATCCTAGACTTATTTCGGAATCTATCACGAAGGCCGTTGGGAGCGTCCCAGACCAGAATGCAGTTCATGGTTTGATTGCGCGGATGGAGGAGTATTCATGGAGTGGTCAATTTACCCCACTTCGGCTTGAGGAGAACAATCTTCTTTCACTGCTGGACGGAGTATTCGATGTCCTCACTCGTCACTGACATCGTGCGTAAAATCCGTGTTTTTTCATTGGCGCTGTTTTGCATCGCCCTTTCCCGGACCAGGCCTGGCGCCTTCATGATTAGTAAACGCCGAACGGGCTCGGGCAAATCTAGTGCAGATACCCCTGCACCGCGGCGATCGCTGGTGCTGATTGGTGCATATGGAAATTCGAACTTTGGCGACGATATTGTTGCTGTGAGTATTGTCGAGTCTGCTCGTGCGCTGAATTTTGACTCCGTGAGAGTGATCGGTAGGAGGCCTGATTTTGACCTCCTTGAGGCGGACGTTCCTGGAGCTCAAATGCACTTCTGCGGTGACGGGTTCGCGGGGTTGATCGAGACCTGGAGATCGATTCCGCGTGCTGGATCGAGTCTCGATGTGGCGATCCTGGGGGGCGGAGGGTTGCTTGAGGGAAAGATGGACGATGTCAATGTTCATCGGTTGGTGTTGGAATATTGCGGCAAGCTTCTCATAGCAAGGATCCTGGGCTACACCGTTCTGGTGCACGGTATCGGCGTGTCGCCTGTACTTTATTCGGATAGGTGGGTTTCCCGAGGAGTTTGTAAGGCGCTTTCGATGGCAAGAGGGATTTCTGTGCGCGATCAGAAGAGTGTGGATGTGCTGGCGGCTAATGGCATAGATGCCGTCCTTGTACGTGACCCCGCCAGTAGTCTCTTTTATCATATGGCACCGGCTTGTAAGCGCCGTCCAAGAACCGTTGGCATCGTGCTACTGGATAGGTATCGGTGGCCGAGTTTTGAGCGTGCTAGAGACTCGCAGGAGACGCTTCGGCAGGAGGACCTTCGTGCTATTGCGGTTCGGATGGTGGATTGGAGCCGCAATGGCCTGAGGTTAGAACTGTTCGAGTTTCATTGGAGTGACGGTGCGGTCCTGAAGGACTTGGCTTCTGTTTACGCGGACATGGGCGGTGACACTGAAGCCTTGAGGTTTAATGGCGGATGGAGAAGCTGCACAGAGCCGTTTCGGCGATTGATGGAGTGCGGAACCGTCTTCACAATGAGATTTCACCCTGGCTTAGCTGGGCTGATTGCGGGAAATTCGGTTGAAGTGGTCGGTGACCTGCAGAAGCTTGAATCCTTACGCGTGGGAATGAATGGCGATTCAGTGTGGAAATATCCGAGCTCTTTCGGAGACCCGGAAGATTTCCTCGTTCAAAACCTTGATTCGAGTGTGTACCCGACTCGCAGTTTAGGACGTAGATCTGAGTCGGCGGGCAGGTGAACTCATGACGATGACTACCAGAACGTTAGATTGGGCCAGGTCGTCTAATGGAGATTTCTCTCGTGCCAGTCCTGTAAGTGGCCTGAATGTGACATTATGCGTTCTTCTCGTTGTGGGAAGTACGACTGAACGAGTGGTCATTGGATATGGCGGGTATTCGTTCTATTTTGCTCACATCTTGTGCTTCATAATGTTCCCGATGATTGTTATGGGGACTCGCGGTGCTCGGCCGCTGTTTGGTTCCGTCTTCTTGTTGCTGGTAGTCGGCGTGGCAGTTGGTATGCCGGCGGTTATGTTGTTCGGTTCGGGTAGCCGTACGGGGTATTTCCTTCAGCTCTTTGCGAATGGCGCGCTGTTCCTGCTGGCGTATGGGTTGTTTTGCTCGCTTTCGTCTTCTCAGCTCAGGACGGTCGTTCGTGTGGTGACAGTTGCGCTAGCCCTGGGGTGTCTGATCCAGGTGGCCCTTTTTCCGGCGCGTAGCGCCAGCATGGGGGTCCGACTTTTTGGTCTGCCGCGTCCGGTACTGCTATTCAATGAGCCGACCTGGGTGGCACTTTTTTCGGTGCTGATTCTCGCTGGCGCGGTGGCGATGGGACTGCGATGGTGCTCTGTCTTGCTCGCTGCGTTGGTTCTGGCAATCTTCACTCGGTCGGCGTTGGTGATTGCTGTGAGCTTGGCACTAGTATCAATTCCGGCCCTCAGGCGTTGGGCAAAACCTGCTGCGCTCGCACTCGTTGCTGGCTTCAGCGTGTTCTCCGGACTTTTCGTTTACAGATCGGTGAGTGCGGGGCAGAGGGTTCGTCAGATAACGTCCCTTGATACGCGCCAGTTGGATATCTTTGCAATCAGGCTTGCGAACGGTGGTGATTTCTCTCCGTTTGGCTCTGAGTTTGTGAAAGTGTTCGACGTGGTGCGTAATCGAGTGGTTCCGACGACGAGTAATGTCCTGTCGTTTGATTTCTACTGGAAGTTCGGCGTCGGAGGCTTGGTATTTTTCTTGGTATGGGCGTGGATGGTCTCGTGGTATTTGCCACGGCGAGTGGGGGCAGGTTTCGGCGTCCCTACTGTATGGGGGCCGTGGGTTGCACTAGCGCTCCTACCTGGAGTGATGCAGTTCAATAATGCGTTTGGGCGACCGTGGCTGTGGGTGCTGATTGCGTTCTTGCTGGCTACGATCAGGCTGTGCAGACTTGAGGTAAGCGGTTGTGCGAATGGGTTCCACTCTGGCGGTTTGGAAGGTCAGCGTCTCAACCCGCAGGCTCGTATCGGATCTCGGGATTTTAAGACCGCCTTGGGTTCGTGATGTGTTGTTATTTGAACCAGGTTCACCAGGGCAGAGGGTTGAATCGGCGCTAGCAAAGTAGAATCGGATCTAGAAGGAAGATCGCGCGGCGGTCGACGTCGTCGAGCAGCACCGCGTCCCACTGCCCGAAGGTGGGGGAGCCGACGCGCAGGTCGACGACGACGTCGAGCACCGCGCCGGCCGGGCAGGTGACGTACTTGGCCTGCCCGGGGGGGACGTCGGCGTAGTGGATGCCGCGCAGCACCCCGGCGGCGGAGACCGAGCAGTTGGCCTGGGCGAGGTCGAGGGCGCGTCCGGCGGCGTCGGTGAAGGTGGGCTGTTTGAACCACTCGTAGAAGACGCCGCGGTCGTCGCCGAACTGTCGGGGGGTGATCTCGTAGGCGCCGGGGATCTTCAGTTCGCGGTAGTGCACCGTCAGTGTCCTTCCCGGTCGAGCAGGTCGAGCAGGTAGCTGCCGTAGCCGGATTTGACCAGCGGCGCGGCCAGGGCGCGCAGGTCGTCGTCGGTGATGAAGCCGCGCCGCCACGCGACCTCCTCGGGGGCGCCGATCTTCAGGCCCTGGCGTTGTTCGATGGTACGGACGTAGTTGCCGGCGTCGAGCAGCGAGTCGAAGGTGCCGGTGTCGAGCCAGGCGGTGCCGCGCGGCAGGACCTCGACCTGGAGCCGGCCGGCCTCGAGGTAGGTGCGGTTGATGTCGGTGATCTCGTATTCGCCGCGGTCCGACGGGCGCAGGCCGCGGGCGATGGCGACGACGTCGTTGTCGTAGAAGTACAACCCGGGCACCGCGAAGTTCGACTTCGGGGTGGCCGGCTTCTCCTCGAGCGAGAGCGCCCGGCCCTCGGAGTCGAACTCGATCACCCCGTAGGCCCTGGGATCGGAGACGCGGTAGGCGAACACTGCGCCGCCGTCGATGTTGCTGAATCGGCTCAGTTGCGATCCGATTCCGGGTCCATAGAAGATGTTGTCCCCCAACACGAGGGCTGCGGACTCACTACCGATGTGCTCGGCGCCGAGCACGAACGCCTGGGCGAGCCCGTTCGGCTCCGGCTGGACCCGGTAGGTCAGGTTCACCCCGTAGCGCGACCCGTCGCCGAGCAGGCGCTGAAACTGCTCCGAATCGTGTGGGGTGGTGATGATCAGGATGTCGCGGATCCCGGCGAGCATGAGGGTCGAGAGCGGGTAGTAGATCATCGGCTTGTCGTAGACCGGTACGAGTTGCTTACTCGGACCAAGAGTGATCGGATGTAGCCGCGATCCGGTCCCCCCGGCGAGAATGATTCCGCGCATGGGGCACAGTCTTTCATTGTCGTTCGCTACCGGCGAGTTGGGGCGAAATTACGGAGGGTCCATTTCAATGCGATTGCTCGTCACCGGCGGTGCCGGTTTCATCGGTGCGAACTTCGTGCATCGGACCGTCGCCGACCGCCCCGAGGCGCGGGTGACCGTGCTCGACAAGCTCACCTACGCCGGCAACCTCGCCTCCCTCGACCCGGTCGCCGAGAAGATCCGCTTCGTCCGCGGCGACGTCGCCGACGCGGACCTGGTCGACGCGCTGGTGGCCGAGTCGGATCTGGTGGTGCATTTCGCCGCCGAGTCGCACAACGACAACTCCCTGGCCGATCCGTCGCCGTTCGTGCAGACCAACCTGATCGGCACGTTCACCCTGCTCGAGGCGGTGCGCCGGCATTCGGTGCGGTATCACCACATCTCCACCGACGAGGTGTACGGCGATCTCGAGCTCGACGATCCGGCCCGGTTCACCGAGGCCACCGCCTACAACCCGTCGAGCCCGTACTCGTCGACCAAGGCCGGCTCGGACCTGCTGGTGCGCGCGTGGGTGCGCTCGTTCGGGGTGGCCGCGACGATCTCGAACTGCTCGAACAACTACGGCCCCTATCAGCACGTGGAGAAGTTCATCCCGCGGCAGATCACCAACGTCCTCGACGGGATCCGGCCCAAGCTGTACGGCACCGGGGCGAACGTGCGGGACTGGATCCACGTCGACGACCACAACCGGGCGGTGTGGACGATCATCGACAAGGGCGAGATCGGCCAGACCTATTTGATCGGCGCGGACGGCGAGACGAACAACCGCACCGTCGTCGAGACCATCCTCGAGCTGTGCGGTAAGGATCGGGGCGACTTCGACTTCGTCACCGACCGCCCCGGCCACGACCTGCGCTACGCCATCGACGCCACCCGCCTGCGCACCGAGCTCGGCTGGACCCCCCGCTACCGGGACTTCCGCGAGGGCCTGGCCGCGACCATCGACTGGTACCGCACCCACGAGCACTGGTGGCGACCGCAGAAGGACGCCACCGAGACTACCTATCGCGAGGCGGGAGAATCGGTGATCGAGAAGTGACCGAGCGACCCCGTCCGAGAACGTAATCCCGGGCATAGAACAGGCGCTGACCGCGAGGTTCTTCCTCGCGGCCAGTACCGTTGAAGCTCATCGAATCGGCCGCCACGTGAGATCAGGGGTGCAAGATCGTCAGTCCGGAAATCTTCCAAGCCCTGGTCTTCATGTGTTCGCTCTTCGCCGCCTCCGCATGGTGCCTGGCTCGACCGAATGCTCTGTCGAGCACAGCCGTCGCAGTGGCATCGTTTCTGTGGCTCGCGCTCAGCGGACCGCTCGAGGGCCGGGTGCTGTACGTATTCAACCCGGGCCACGGTCTCACCGAATCCGATCTCCTGTCGTTCGTCGGATTCGGAATCGCAGCATGGGGTTTCTGGGCGTCCTACCGCCGCTACAAGCGAGGTGGGCCGGGTCGGTGGCTGTGAGGCCGCCCGCCCGGTCCTAGCCGCAGGCGGGCACCTCCACGCTGAATTCCGGCTCGTCGACGAGTGGCTGGACCGGGATGCGTGCCTCTCCCTCGACGACAGGTTCCGTCAGCTCGAAGACGATCTCGGCGGTCTCGCCGCGGGGAACCGGGAGCTGGACGCTGTACACCGGGTGGCCCAGTTCCTTGCCTGTGAAGCTCATGGCCGCTGTCCCGTTCACCGTTACCTTGTCGAGCTTTGCGCCCTGGGTGGCGACCAGCGACAAGTCCGTGAGATTGGAACCGAACGGAGCACCCACCGGGTTGTCGAACATGCCTGCCACGTAATCGGTGTAGTCACCGGCCGGCAGGTCGTTGCTCAGCCGGACCGTGATCGTGGAGTTCCGGGTATCGCCGTCGCAGGAGCCGGCGGTGTACTCGATCTCGCGTCGCAGGTAGTAGTCCAGCTTGTTGCCACCGAGATTGTTGACGACCACGCCCGCGTACGGGGCGGGATCCTCGGGAACCGTGTGGCCGAGCGGTGTTCCCGCAAGAACCGCCTGCTCGTGCGGGTTGGCGCTCCACACGGCGAGCCGCCCTTCGCTCGCCGCGCGGCCGAGGGCTTCCAGCAGGGCCTGGGGGCGGCTGATGCTGCCCGTCATCTTCTGGACGACCGCCGATGCCACCCGTTCCAGGTATTGCTTGCGGGCCGCCTGGTTGTCGCCGAAACGCGAGTACGCCGTGGATTCGGTCAGTTCGACGACGTTGTCGGCCGTGATCTTCTCCCCGCCCGGCAACGTCACCGGCCCGACCACCTCGAGGACGTAGCTGAGCGCCACCGGATCCGTGGCCACCGCGCCGTCGACCCGCTCGCCCGACTCCTGCTGCCAGATCGACTGCCAGATCTGCGCCGCGTACGGGAAATGGGAGCTGACATTGCTGTTGCGGAAGTCCACCGTCGGCCGGCTGTGCCCGTAGGTGCGGGCGAAGTCGGGTCCGAGGTCGATGGGCTGGTAGTTCGTGCGAAGTTCCCGGTTGCTCGCCAGGTCGTCGACCCGCACCGCACCGTCGGCCGCGCGGACGATGCCGAACCCGCCGAGCAGGCCGCCCGTGCCCCGGGCCTCCGCATTGGTCTGGAAGCCGATGAAGTAGCTGCGCGGCCCGTCGGCGCCGAGCATGGCCGGCGCGATCTGCGCCGCGGTGGCCGTGTTGGTGAGCAAACCGGACAATTCGGCTGTCTGATCCTGCAATTGGACGCGCGCGTCGTCGATCGGGCCGAGGTAGGTGGCGTCGACGTCCTGCGCTCGGGCGTCGAGCTCGGCGGCCGCTGCCGCGGTGGTCTCGAGGACGGGGGCGGCGTCGCGCAGTGCGGCGAGGTTGATGCGGGCGCCGTCGAGGATCAGCTGATCGGGGGAGACGGCCGAGCCGGCATCCACGGCAGGCACCAGAACATCCGATGTGAGGCCTGTCACAACGTCGCTCATCTGCTGGCTCGAGGCGAAGGGACTGCCGAGCCAGGGGATCGCCGCGGCGATGCTCCACGGCAGCGAGTGGGTGGAGTCCTGGGCCTGCTTCGCGTACTTGTCGGCGTCGCCGGCGGTGCGCAGGGCCGTCTCGGTATCACCCGCCAGCAGAGCCTCTTTCGAACTGGTGGCATAGTCCCGTGCCTGTTCGAGGCTCGACTTCGCCTGCAGCCCTTCGTAAGCCAGCCATGCACCGAGACCGACGACGACGACCGCTCCTGCGGTGCAACCGATCGCGACGGTCCGGCGCTTGTGGCGCTCGGCGGCGATCTGCTCGTCGGTCTTGCGTCGGCGCACCTTGCGCCGCCGTGGTTCCGGCGAAAGTGACTCGTCGGTAACATCGTTCACGCGGTCAAACCCCCTTCGATTCCTCCGCGGCGACCATATCCGAGAAACCGGTCGGATGGTCGGTTCGAGTGGTGAGTAACGCTCGGGATCGTTAGGGTCGATGTATTCGACGGTGATGGATGCAGGGAGGCGTCCACGCCGTGGTCGATCGAGGGGTTCCACTGCACGCCCGTCGGTCTCGAGGGAAAACGAGGGGGTGCGGTGCCGTCTTTTGCCATGTCCACGAGTCAGCGTGGACTGTGGTTTGCTCAGCAGCTCACCCCGGACGTCCCGTTCACCATCGCCCAGTACCTGGACCTGCACGGCCCGCTCGACGCGGACCTGATCCGCGCGGCCTGCAACCAGGCGGCCCGCGAGGTCGAATCCGGGACGCTGTTCCTCGAGATGGTCGACGGGGAGCCTCGGCAACGGGTGATTCCCGACGTCGACGACTACCCCGGCTACCTGGACCTGCGCGGCCACGACGACGCCGAGGCCGAGGCGCGACGGTGGATGGACGAGACCTACACCCGTCCGCTCGACCCGCTGCACGACCGGCTCATCGCCACCACGCTGATCCGGCTCGCCGACGAGCACTTCTACCTCTTCACCTACATCCACCACCTCGCCCTCGACGGGCACGGCGGCATGGTGATGCTCGGCCGCAGCGCCGAGCTGTACACGGCGTGGGCGCGCGGGGAGGAACCGCCGCCGCTCGGGGTGCTGAGCCTCGAGCAAATCGCCGAACACGAGCTCGCCTACGTCGGCAGCACCCGGCAGGCCACCGACCGCGAGCACTGGAGGCAGCGCCTGGTGGACCTGCCGCAACCCGTCACGCTCGCCGCCGGCTCCGCCGCCCCCACGATGCCGTGCCGACACGTCGGTGCGGCGCTCGGCGCCGAGGTGACCGACGCCGTCGCCGAGTTGGCCCGCGACGCCAACTCCACCGACGTCCCGATCGTCGTCGCCGCCTTCGCCGCCTACCTGGCCCGCATGACCGGCACCACGGACGTCGCGCTGAGCCTGCCGGTCTCGGCCCGCACCACCGCGCCGCTGCGCCGCTCGGCGGGCTCGATCTCGAACATCGTGCCGCTGCGGGTGGGCGTGGAACCGGACGTGACCGTCGCCGACCTGGTGCGGCGCGTGCAGGTGGAGCTGACCGGGGCGCTGCGGCACCAGCGGTACCGCTACGAGGACATGCTGCGCGACCTGCACGCCGTCGGCGATCACCGGGAGACCCGCAGCGCGTTCGGGCCCGTGGTGAACCTGATGATGTTCAACCCGGAGTACGCGTACGGCGACATCACCGGCGAGTACAACCTGCTCTCCACAGGCCCGGTCGACGACCTGTCGGTGAACGTGTACGCCGGGATCGCCGGGCGCAGCACGCGGGTGGACTTCGAGGCCAACCCGCGCCGGTACGGCGATGAGACGCTCATCCGGCACCACCGCCGGTTCCTCGACTTCCTCGGCGCGTTCGCGCGGTCGGCCGACCACGCGGTGGGCGACCTGCCGCTCGCGGCGCCCGGCGAACTCGCCGGCCTCGTCCCCGCGCGTGGCCCGCACGTCGAGGACGTACGCCTGCTGCCCGACGTGCTCACCGCGCACGCCGGCTCGGACCGCGTCGCCGTGCGCGACGGCGCCGTCACGCTGACC
>NZ_WVTE01000297.1:0-13208 GCF_009939605.1 Rhodococcus sp. YH1
AGCAGCGCCAGCGGCACGGTCAGTGCCGCGGCCGCGACCGCCGCCGTGACCATCCCCACCACGAGTGCCGGCCGGTGGTCTGCCCGCGGCGGTGCGCATCGACCGGGGCAAGGACTTTTTGTCCCGCACCGTCGCCGACGCGCTGGGGGCGTTCGCGGTGCGGGTGGACGAGCTGCCCGCCTACGGTGCGCACCTGAAGGGCACGGTGGAGACGATCAACGGTGCGGCCGAGAAGATGCTGTTCGCGGGCCTGCCGCGCTACACGCATCGGCAGAGGCACGTCGGCGGCGGCCCGGTCGATCCCGACCAGCCGCCGCTGTCGTTCGAGGCGTTCACCGCCGAGGTGCTGGGCTGGGTGCGGTGGTGGAACACCGAGCACACGATCACCGAACTGGGGGAGCGGACGCCGATGCAGTCCTGGGACGAGGATCCGACCCCGATCCACGACGCCGACGAGACCCGGTTGTGGATGTTCACCCTCGAAGACGATCGCCGCCGTCGCACGATCACCACCAAGGGGGTCGCGTTCGGCCGCGGCCGCCACTACGTCGCCGACTGGATGGTCGGACTGGTCGGGGCCGGGGTGCGGATCCGGTACATGCCGCACCACACCGGCGAGATCGAGGTGTTCGACGCCGGCACCGGGGCGCATCTGGGCACCGCGATACTCGCCGATGCCGCCTCCGCCGAGGACCGTGCCCGGGTGTTGCAGGCCCGCGCCGGCAAGGCGCGCCGATTGCGGTCGGATCTGGCCGCGGCCGAACGGGAGCGGCGGGTCCGGTATGCGGCGTCGACGGTGCCGGAACCGGCGCAGCGACTCGATGCGATGACCACGGCCGAGGTCGCTGCGGTCCTGGCCGCCGAACGCGACGCCGACCTGGCGCGGTGGGCGCGCCCGGATCTGATTCCCTTCGGCCCGCCGCCGGCGACCTGGCGGCTGCCGGTCGACCCGAATAAGCAGGCAAAACCCGACCGAGACGAGGACCGCCGGTGACGAGGACACCCCGCAACCCTCTGTCGTCGAAAAGAGAAGCACCGTGCAGGTCGCCCGGACACGGGTGTTCAGTTCTCCGGTGTCGATTCGACGTCCGTGCACTCGACGGTGCCTGCCCGCGTCAGTGCCGGCTGCTGGTCCGCTTCGCCGTGCCGGAAGAACGTCGGCGCGCCGAGGGTGGCACGCAGGGTGTACCGAGCGGCCACGACCGGGGTGAGGTCGCCGCCGAACTCGGCTACGACGAGACCGTCGCCCGAGCCATGGCCGACCGGTACCTCGACGACACCGAGTCCCGGGCCCAGAAGAACCAATTCTCACTGTTCGATCTCTGATCGGCCGGCCTCACCTCACACTCGAGGAGAGCAGCGCCGTCCCGGCGCGGCTCGGGCACGGCGGTGTGCTGGTGCAGCGCCCGGGTGGTGGGTTCGTCACCCGGGCCGGGATCGTTGTCGCAGCCGAGGTCCGCACCATCGACGGTGGGTACGATGCGGGGCACCGTTCGACGCGGGGCGAACTCGGCGAGCCTGCCGGCACCACACCCCCAGCCTGCAGGCGCCCCATCGCCGCCACCTCCTGGTCGTGACCTGGTGGTAGCCACCCGCCGCGCCCTCTGCGATACTTGTATCGCAGGAGGTGGTTTCCGTGGCAATCTCGATCAGACTCACGCCGGAGGACGAGGCCAGGCTCGACGCACTGGCGCGACGAACCGGACGATCGAAAACGTTCTACATCCGCGAGGCGATCCATGCGCACCTCGGCGAACTGGAAGAGCAGTTCTGGGCGGACTCTGTGGTCCACGAGTGGGAGAACACCGGTCAGCAGAGCCGGCCGGCCCAGGAACTGTGGGATGAGCTGGGCGTGTGACCCGGTGGCACCTGCGAACCTCGCCGCAGTTCGACAAGGCCGCCCGCCGTATCGACCGCACAGCATTGCGGCGGATCAGGGCATACCTCGACGAGGTCTGCGAGCTGGACGACCCCCGTCAGCGGGGCAAAGCGTTGACGGCGAACCACGCGGGGTACTGGCGCTACCGGATCGGTGACTGGCGCGTCATCGCCGAGATCCGCGAGGACGAACTGGTGATCGTCGCGATCGGGCTCGGGCATCGCTCCGAGATCTACCGGGAGCGGTAGAGACCACTGCATTCCGATGCGGTCTCGCCGACTTCGACCCGACGCGAGGTGGGTTCGACTTACTGGCCCGGCGCCGGCGGCGTGGACGCGGCCCGGAGCTGCTCGAGCGTGAGCACCGCCGCGGTGTCCCGGACCACACCGAGACGGGCCCGTGCCACCGCCAGCGCCGTCAAGGCGGTCGACATTCCCAGCGCCCAGGGCGCGGACTCGACCGGTGTAAAGCCCGCACGATCGGAAATGGTCGGACAGCCGGCCGATGGCACCGTCGAGCACGGCGATCTGCACGGAATCCGAATTCGAGTCCGGTCCGGGGTCGGTGACACGCACCGGGTAGGGCCACAGCAACACGAGGCCGGTGGGCAGCATCCGAGGAATCGTCTCTGCCACCAGCCACGCCCCCAGGTCGTGGCCCTGCAGCGGTTCGGTGACGAACGTGAGGTTCGGGATCAGGACCACCTCGGTGGCGATGGCCGGGGTTTCGTACTGGTTCTCGACCTGCCCGGTGAGGCGATTGCCGTCGAACAACCCGGCCGGCATCTCGTGGTCGCCGTCGACGTGGTCCGGGCACAGGGCGATCGGGTCCTCGGTTCCGAGCCGGAGCAGCGGGAAGTCGAGGGAGCCGACGAGCCGCTCTCGGCCAGGTCTCGCGGTGCACATACCCCCATCTCAGCGACCGGAACATGCCCGGATCCTGCTGACATTCGTGCGACCTACCGCTGACATCGAGTGACGTTCCCCCAGGTTGCCCGCTGGCAACTTCGTGCGGCCCTCTCAACTCGGCGAAGACGGGGGTGCCGGACCGCGTTCTCTGTCATCATTGCAGGTGGAGGCGTGGGTCGGGGTGCGCCGGGCGTGAGGGTCGCGGGGGTGTTGTCCACCGCGGGAGCCCCGAAGAAATCAGGATGAATCGTGCATATCAGGCATTTTCACGAGCTGGGTGTCCTTTGCCATTTGATCTGAGGCACGAGAAGGTCGCTGACCTGCGGTGCCTCAGGAATGTGGCAAGACCGCTTGCTGGTGTTCTCGCCAGATTCTTGAGGCAAGTGGACGTCTGCGGGTGCCGGTGGGGTCGGATCGGTAGCGCTGGAGTTCGAGGGCGTGCTGCTGTTCGTTGACCCAGCTGACCAACGGGTCGTCGATGTTGTCGAACCGAATGTCGAGATCGAGGCGACGGCCGACTTCGGTGTAGAACTGGCGCAGTGTGTTCTTGCGGGGTCCGAGCGAGACCGCCTTGCTTGTCCAGGTGTCGGAGATCAGCAGCGCAGTCAGGGCAACTACTTCGGGATAGTCGGCCATCTCGGTTTCGGGCCAGCCGGGCCGCTCGGGTCGGTCGGGGAAGCAGATCCGCAGGCGGCGATCACGGTGGCTGGTGTGCTGTCCGCTGTCCGTCCAGCGGCGGATGATGCTGGTGGCGTCACGGTAGGCCGCTTCCGCGGCGAGCGTGCCGTGCCGGCGGGCCAGGCGCCGATGCGTGCGTTGCGCAGTGCGCAGCTCGGGAAGCGGGGTGATGTCGTACTGCGGCGCAGTGTGACTACCTCCGATCCAGAGTCTGTGGCGACGGCAGACGTTGACGTGCCCGTCGGGGTAGACGATGACCGTGTCGAACACGTTGCGGCGGGCCGCACAGAGTCGACAGAGGGCGCTGGGAAAGCGATGTCGCGGTTCGGGTTCGGTCAATCCGCGCAATCTGTCGACCAGGGCGGCCACCGGCCAGCCGGTGACGATCGACAACCACCGCGGGTCGGGGCGTTTTCCCGTCGTCGACCCGAGGAGGGGCTGCAGATCGGTGACGGTGATGTGGTTGACCGCTGCCAGCCGGCGCAGGAACGAGTGGAGCGTTTCGCCGCGAAATGGTGCGGTGGTGCGGGGAAGTTGTTGTCGAGGAACGAGATCGAACCAGGTCTCGGTCATCGGTGGGTGCTGCTGGCTCGGCGGGTGGCCGATTCGACGGCGTGGTCGACGCGGACGTTGTCCATCAGGGCCCGGGTGATCTGTTCGGTGCCCTCGAGAACAGCGCGAATGGCGCTGGCGCGGATGAGGTGGCCGAGGCTGCCGATCATGCCGCCGGTGCGTTGGTGCAGGTATTTCGCGGCGGCGACCAGGGTTCCCTGCTGATGACGGTGCAGCCGCAGCGTCGCTTCCAGACCGCCGACGAGCTGTTTCCACTCGGTGGTGCAGGGAAACGGTGTGGTGTTGATCAGCAGGGAACGGCCGGCGATCTGCTGCCCGCGCACACCGGTGAACAATCCGGAGCGTTCGACGTCGATGCCCGCGTAGATGAAGGTGGCCGGGAGGTGCTCGGTGAAGTATTTGAGGTGGTCGGACAGGTCCTCGCCGGCGCTGGTGGCCAGGTTCATGTTGTGGATTTCGTCGACGACGACGACATCGGTGCGGGCGTCGATGAGGACCTGGCATACCGCGTCGGCGATGTCGGTGACGTTCTGCCGGGCGCGCATGGGTGGCAGTCCGAGGAAGCGGGCGAACTCCATGGCGAGCTTGCGTGGTGACCCCTTCGGGGGTGCGGTCACGTAGACGACGGGGATGCGGTTCGTGCCGGGGAACCGCATCTGGGTCCGCAACTCGTGGAACCGGCCCAACTGTTTGATCGCGGTGGTCTTGCCGGTGGCAGCGGGGCCGGAGACGATCAGTCCCCGTCGGGCCCCGATCTCCCGCTGGTTGAGCAGCGTCAGCAGTCGTCCCTCGTTGGTGATCTCGGTGATCGTGGAGGTCGTGACCACGACCAGTTCGGCGTGGTGGGCGATCCTCGCCTCGTCGTAGGCGACCCGTTCACGGTCGTCGAGGCTCTTCCAGTCCTGCTCGGGGAGCAACTCGAACTGCGACGGTTCGGCCTCGATGAACCGTCGCCATCCTTCGAGTGTGGTGGTCGGTTGGCGGCGGTTTTCCAGTTGGCAGACCGGGGTCAAAATGGCCACAATTCGGCTTCCTTCCGCGCATCGAACGTGGGCAGGGCGATGACCGCCGCGCACGGTTCGTCGGGGCCGGTGGCGGCCTCGCCGTGTGCTGTCTCGGCAGGTGAGGTGACGACGGCTTCCGGTTCGGGATCGGGTTTCGGCCAGGACGGCTCGGTCGTTGCTCGGGTGCGTCCGGTGACCTTGCGATCACGCGGTGAGCGCCGCTCCGTCGAGGCCGCGACCGCTCCGGCCGGTCCCTGCTCGGCGCGGTCGAGCAGCTCGGCGGCGACCTGGGCGATCTCGGCTTCGGTGGCTTTGTCCTGCCCTCGTCGGCCGAGGATCGTTCGAGCGTGTTGCCAGGCCAGATCGCCGAAAGGCGCTGGAGCGGTGCGCAGGTGTGTCCACGTCGCGGTGATCCACCCGCCCTTGTGGTGGTTGCGCACCCAGATGCGGGAGATGTCGTACGGGTCGTGATGGATCTCCCAGCGGCCGGAGTGGGCCGTGATCCCGGAATGCTGGCGCCGATAGGGGTTCAGGGCACGGGCATCGTAGGTGCGGCGATTGATTCGGATGCCGTAGGTGTTGATCGTGCGCCAGGTCATCGGGAGCAGTTCGATGTAGTCGTCGGCCGAGAGCGGCACCGGCACATAGCCGGCGACCTGCACAAGGGCGGCGTACTTTTCGTTCGGGGTCAGGGCGGTGTCCGGGGTGAGGGGATCGCGCAGCCCGTCGTGGGGGCGGTGCTGCCAGACCGCGACCAGCCATTCGTCGAGTAGCGCTTGCAGTTCGGCCATCGACCAGACCGCGGATCGTTCGGCGTTCTTGCCGCGTCGCTCGACCGAGGAGCCGACATAGCCGGCGACGTACTGGGCGAACAAGGTGCTCACCGTCTGCAGGGTGCGTTCGACGACGGGTTTGTCGGTCGGGGTGTCCGGATGCGCCGGCTGCAGGCTGATGCCCAGGGTTCGGCAGGCCGTCCGGAAGGTCTGCGACAAGAACGCCTTGCCGTGGTCGACGACGATCGTCTCCGGAGCGATCACCGGCCGGGCCGCCGCGTCGGCCAGGCGCTGATCGACCCGGGTGAGGGTTCGGTGCGGCAGCACCGACCGAGACATGCGCAGCGCATCACTCCACCCCGGCCGCATCGGCTCCGGTGTCAATGCTCGGCCCAGCAGCAGTGCCGCATCCACCGCCTTCGTCGTCGGTCGCAGCACCGCGGCCGGGACCGTGCGCGTGGCCAGATCGATCATCCCGGTCAGCTCGACCCGGTCCACCGTGCCGTCGTCGAGGACGACACGCACATCCAGTGGGGTGGAGTCGATCTGCACGATCTCACCGGGTCGGGAAGTGGTGACCAGGCCGAACGGCCCGTCGGGTTGTTTGGCCAGGGAGCGGCGGGTGCGTGCCGAGCCGAAAGTGTGCTGACCTGCCGACAGGCGGGCCACGAGACGGTAGAAGGTGCGCTGCGCCGGCAGCGCGGGCGCGTCGGGACCATGCAGTTCGGTCAAGAGCTGACCGACGCGGCGATGCAACCGCGCCACGGTGCCGGTGGACCGGTCCGTTTCCCCGGCAATCGCTGTGCGGGTGGCCTCGACAATGCGCGGATCGATCCGGCCCGTCGGAGACATCCGTCGCGCGAAACGTCGGTCGACCAGGCCCCAGAGTCCGTCACGTTCGTAGGCCAGACGCATCCGCTGCACGGTCGCCAGGCTGACCTCGGTCCCCGCAGCGGCCAACTCCCGGACCTTCGCCTGTTCTCGCTGCCGCATCGTCGTGGTCGCCGGGTCATAATCCTTGGCGCCCGCGGCCGTGGGCGCAGCGTCCGGTGGCCGGCCCGTAATCAGCTCGAGGACGTGACGTTCCCACCACCGGACCTGCTCGGCGACCTCGGCCGGCAGGTCGGCCAACCGACCGGAGGGCGGCAGCGGCGCATGGCGCGAGGTCAGCAGCTCGAAACTCGCATCGGCCAGGATCTGCCCGGTCGGGACCGTGGACACCACTCCGGCCACGTCCCGGATGCGGACATCGAACCCGATCACCTCGACCACCTCGTGGTCGCGTCCACCGACCCGGAAAAGACAACCCGGCGCAAGCACGTCGGCTCGGGCGGTCAACGGCCGGGCCCGATCAGCGAGGCGGGCCCGAGCAACTCCGTGTCGGGCAAGGTCACCAGCTCCTGGTGCCAGAGCAGGTGAAACAGGGTCGGCAACACCTCGATCGGATCGCCTGCATCCTCGGCGCCGAGCCAGAGCGGCCGCGGCACGGCGAAGATCTCGGCCAGCTTCGTGGCCAGCCCCGCCCGTCGGCAGCGGAGGTGCCGATAACCCGACAACCACCGTAGATTCGCCGCCCGCACCCGGTTCATCTCACCAAGTCGGCGGTACTGCCAACCGAGCAACTCGCACACCGCCGCCGTCGTGTCGAACACCATCCGATCCTCGGCGTCGATCCGAGTATCGGCGCGCACGTCCACCACGACCGCTCCGCCGTCACGCAGCCGCAGGAAGTAATCGGGAGTGTGCCGCTTGATTCTCTTCGCTCGCCACGACAACCGAAACGGCTGAGAACCGATCCCCGTCACCTCACGGCACGAGTCGAAGGCGATCAGCCAGTCCCGCTCCATCCAGGACTCGTACCCGACATGCGAACCCGTCGTCGCCGACCACCACAGGCCGGGAAAGCTCCGCTGCCCCCGATACGACGGGAATCCGCGCACCGGCGGCGCATCTTCGAACCGCACCGTCGCACACGTCAACAACGGAACCTCACACCGCTGTCCGCCCGGCCCCACGAACTCGACTCGATAGTCCTCCCCGGCCCCTACGGCAGCGACACCAGCCAAGGCAACAGCCTCCAGAACACGCAGGTAGGAAACGGTCTGCCTCAACTTAGTGGCAAAAACCCGGCACTTGCCTCAGACACACTGGCAATGCCTCAGATCAACTGGCAAAGGACACTGGGGGTATGTCACTCCTGGTTTGTGTGGTGTCAGGCATGTAAAATCCCATTTACGCAGCCATCGCCGTAAACCCCGAGGTGAGCGTGTTCGGTCGCCGGGACCCTTGTCCTTGTCCACGTTGTCGGTGCGTTGTCCGAGATAGGTGTCGCATCCGGAAGGCGTCGTCCGAGATAGTTGTCACCACTGTCGGTTCCCGATCGAGGTGGCGGATTCCCGGGAGAAGTGGCGGATCGGTGGCGGGTTCCCACCGGAAGTGGCGAAGATGTTCCGGTGCTGACTGCTTCCGAGCTCCGAGACGATGCGAGTGCCCGGGGTGATTGCTGGGTCGAGGTGGAGTTCGTGACGGTCTCCGGTGACCGGCGGAGGCTGCCGTGGCAGTCGTTTCCACAGGTCGCTGCGCAGATCGGGGGTCCGGTGCGGTCGTTCTCGTCGTACCGGGGGCAGAAGAACTTCCCCGGCTGGTACTGGTCGGCGACGCTGGGCCGGCGGATCGGGTTCGAGTCGTGGGTGGAGCGGGATCATCTGGTGGCGTTGGATTTCGACCCGACCGTGTCGGATGTGGTGTCGCAGCCGTTCACACTGCTGTGGGACGCCGGCACGCGCCGGAGGCGGCGGCACACCCCGGACTTCCTGGTCCGGCTCGACCACGGGCGCACCCTGGTGCTGGATTCACGGCCGTCCGAGCGGATCAAGGACCGGGATCGGGAAGCGTTCGCGGCGACGGCACGGGCCTGCGGCGATGTCGGCTGGGAGTACGCGGTGTGGGACCGGCTGGACCCGGTGCTGGCGGCGAACCACCGTTGGTTGGGCGGCTACCGGCATCCCCGCTGTTTCGACGAGCCGACGGCACGGGACCTGCTGCAGGTGTTCGCATGCCCGCAGCCGCTGCTCGACGGCGCGGAGGCGGCCGGGGATCCGCTGGGCACCTTGCCGGTGCTCTATCACTTGATGTGGCGACGTTGGCTGCTCGCGGATCTGGCGCTGGTGTTGTCCCATCGGACGGTGGTGCGGGTGTCGCCGCACGTGGCGGACGTGGCGGATCTGGCGAGTGCCCGGTCGGTGCCGTTGTCCGAGCAGGGGTGGTGATGAGGTCGCCACGTCCGGTGGTGTCGGTCGGCGACCGGGTCGTGTTCGAGGGCACGGCGCACGCGGTCGTCGCGCTCTCGGGTACCAAGATCCGCTTGTTGTCCGAGGCGGGCGAATCGAGCGTGGTGGCGTTGTCGTTCCTGCTGGCAGCGGAGGACTTCGAACTGGTCGGTGCGGCTCCGGCACCGAAGATCGAGCCGAGCAACTTGCTCGCCTCGCTGCCGGAGAAGGTGCTGGAGGCGGCCAGGGACTGGGAACGTCACGTGATCGAGGTCGAGACGGGTCTGCTTCCGGACACTCCGGAGGATGCGCAGCCGCGGCCGGGGTACGACCCGACGGTGTTCTCGCTGAAGTCGAGGGAGACGCGAAAGGCCGCGGAGCTGACCGCGGCCGGCCGCCAGACCAGCGCCCGCACGGTGCAGCGGATGCGGCAGCGCTACCGCGAGCAGGGGTTGTGGGGGCTGGTCGACACCCGCTACACCAGGACGGCCGCGCCGACCGGGCAGGTCGACCCGCGGGTGATTGCCGCGGCGACGGCGGTGATCGACGCCCAGACCGGCACGTCGACGGGCACGAAATCGCGGGTCATCGCGAGGGTGAAGCAGATGCTCGACGACGAACACGGGCCCGGGGTGGTGCCGATGCCGTCGAAGACGACGTTCTACCGGCTGCTGGACGTGCTGGCCCAGGGCCGGCACACGTTCGGTTCGGCGCTCACCCGCCGGTCGGCGGCGCACAGGCCCGACAAGGTCTACACCCCGGCCACCGCCGCGCGGCCGGGGGAGCTGGTGCATCTGGACACCACCCCGATCGATGTGATGGCGGTGATGGACAACGGGGTGATCGGTCGCGCCGAGCTCGTGCTGGCCGTCGATATCGCCACCCGCACCATCGGCGCGGGAGTGCTCCGGCCGGTCGGCGCGAAAGCCGTCGACGCTGCGCTGATGCTGGCGCGGATGAGCGTTCCCGAGCCGATGCGGCCGGGCTGGGACCATGCGCTGGCGCTGGCGGCGTCGCGGATCCCGTATCGGCGGCTGGTGACACTGGACGCGCGGATGGCGATGGCGGCCGCCAAACCGGTGATCGTCCCGGACACCGTCGTGATCGACCACGGCAAGGTGTTCATGTCGGAGGTGTTCGCCCGCGCCGCGGACACCTTGGGCATCTCGGTGCAGCCCGCGCACGTGCTGACCCCGACCGACAAGGCCATCGTCGAACGCACCTTCTCCTCGATCAATACCCTGTTCTGCCAGCATGTTTCCGGCTACACCGGCCGCGACGTCACCCGCCGCGGCACCGACGTCGACGAGCGCGCCGTCTGGTCGCTGGCGGATCTGCAGGAGTTGTTCGACGAATGGGTGCTGGCCGGTTGGCAGACCCGCCCGCACGAGGGGCTGCGGCACCCCTTCACCCCCACCGAGAACGCGTCACCGAACGATGTCTACGCGGCGCTGATCGCCGCGGCCGGGTATGTCCCGGTCACCTTGACCGGCGAGGACTATATCGAGTTGTTGCCGGCGCAATGGCGCGCCATCGGCGATGCCGGTGTTCAGATCGACTACCGCACCTACAACAGCAGCGAGCTGCGCGGTTTCGCCGGGGAATCCTCGGGCATCGTCACCAAGGGCGGCCGCTGGGAGGTCCATTACGACCCCTACGACGTCTCGCGGGTCTGGGTCCGGAACCACCGCGGCCGCGGCTGGATCACCGTCCCGTGGACGCACCGGAACATCGTGCGGCAGCCGTTCGCCGATTTCACCTGGCGCGCAGCACGGAAACTGGCAGCGCAGCGCGGCGTCGACGACGCCAACGAGATGGCGGTCGCGGTGATCCTGGCCGCGCTGCTGCGCCGCGCCGAAGCCGGCCCCGACACCCGCCGTCCGCTGGCTCGCCATGCGTGCACCCGCGAGATGCCCAACCACCTGCCCGTGGAGGTCACCGAGGTCGGCCGATGGCCCACCGCCCTGCCCGAACCGGCCCGGCCCCCGGCGTTGCCGCCCGCACCGCCGGTCCAGGCGGAATCGGATCCGACGATCGAGGCCGACGCCGAGACCGTGGTGCCGTTCGGGCTGCTCGATGCCTTCGACGAGCAGGAAGGCCGCTGGTGAGCTCGATACATCTCGATGCCCGGCACCCGCTGGCCACCAAGGAGGGCTGGTCGTCGTTCGTCGGCACGGCCCATCCTCAACCACCGCAGATGCTCTCCGGCAGCGATCGTGAGCGGATGGACGAACTCGAGCGGGAACTCTACGACGAGGCCCGGCAGGACTATCACTCGTCGTTGCTGCTGGTCGCCACTCCCGACATCCGCAAGGTTCTGCACACCGGGCAGAAACTGATCGTCAACAACCGCGGCAAGCAGCTCGGCCGGCGGGGCTTGCTGGTCTCCGGCGGCAGCGGGACCGGAAAATCGACGTCGATCACGCACTTGGGTCGCCGGTTCCAGCTCGACTTCGAACGCCGCAATCCCGGGATCCCCGACCGCATCCCGGTGGTCTACATCGTGATTCCACCCGACGCCGACCCGAAGGCCCTGGCCGGGGAGATGGCGGTGTTCCTGGGACTGCCCGTCGGCCGCCACGACTCCCCACAAGCCCTCGCGCACGCGGTCGCCGCGGTGATGCGCCGGGCCGGCACCCGGCTGGTCCTGGTCGACGAGATCCACCGGTTGGATCTGTCGACGAAGAAGGGAAAAGACGCATCCGACCAGCTGAAATACTTCTTCGACTCGATCTCCGCCACGTTCGTGTACTCCGGTCTGGACCTGGAAGAAACCAACCTGTTCTCCGGCGTCCGGGGCCGGCAGATCGCCGGCCGGTTCATCCCGGTCACCACCGGGCCGTTCTCCTACCACACCATCGCCGCCAAGAACGACTGGAAGAAGCTGGTCGCCACGATGGAGCAGTCACTGCGGCTGCACCGCCACACACCCGGAACCCTGATCGACTGGGCACCCTACCTGCACGCCCGCACCGGCGGCATGATCGGCAGCCTCGATCAGCTGATCTACGAGGCCGCCAACGACGCCATCAGCGACGGCACCGAGAAGATCACCAAAGCCCACCTCGAAGCGGTCATCCTCGACATCGCTGCGGGCAATCAATACGACCCGCGCCGCAAGCCGCTGTCATGACCGTTCTTCCGCTCTGGCACAAGCCCGCCGTCCCGCTGCCGTTCCGGGTTCGCCCGGTCCGCGGCGAGACGACCCTGTCCTTCGTGTTCCGGCTCGCTGCCGCGAACGAACTGGTCAGGCCGACAACACTGCTCCGGTCGATCGGGCACCCGGACAACACCAGCCCGGACCGATTCATGGTCCTCAAGAACTGGGACGTCCAGCTCAACCTCGCCGCCCGGCAGCGGCTCGCGATATTCGCGGGCATCCCGCTGAAGCAACTGGCACGCAGCCTGCCGATGCCCGGTCCGCGGCGCGATGCCATCGACCCCGCCACACCCAGCCTGCATTTCGCCGGCGTCAGCTCACATACGCGCACGCACTGCCCTCGCTGCATCGCACAGATTCCCGGCGCTCCCGTGATCAGGGTCTACTCGTCGGCGGCCGAGGGCTACTGCCGCCGGCATCAGCTCTGGCTCGGGGAGTGCGCCGCACAGCCGCCGGTGAACCTCAGCTCCGCACCCGAGATCGCGAAAGCGATCCATCGGCGCGACAAGCTGTTTCGCAGCGACGAGGACCCCGACTGGATTTCCAGCCATGTCAACACCGCCCAAGACATCATGATCGCCTGGCGGCGGAACCCCGATCCGCTCCTGCACCGGCGGCTCACCCGGCGATGGAACGCGCGTGAGGACGCGGTCAACGCCGTCAACCACGCCCCACAGCTGCTGCCGACCCGATTGCTCGTTCTGCCCGAGACGGTGATCCTCGCCGAAATCCTGATCGATCCGACCTGGCGTCGCCGGATCGGGCTCGCGGAGCTGGTCCACGAACAGCGACCGTTCTACCTGCACATCGCCCACCGTCTCGGATTCCTCGGCTGGACCGCAGGCCTGCACACCGACAACGACCCCCTACGCCGCTGGGTCGACCAACACCAAGCCCAGCACCGACACACCTACAGATTCACCTACCGACACCACACCCCGAGCCGATGACACATCCCGGACCG
>NZ_WVTE01000003.1:0-24372 GCF_009939605.1 Rhodococcus sp. YH1
CCGAGAAGGCGCTGCGGTACATGGGACTCGAGCCCGGAACCCCGCTGCGCGAGGTGCCGGTCGACACCGTCTTCGTCGGCTCGTGCACCAACGGCCGGATCGAGGATCTGCGCGCCGTTGCGGAAGTGGACTTGTTCGGCCAGATCCATGTAGGTGATGAATCCGTTGTATCGCCGCGCAGTGCGCTCGAGAATGCCCTGGGCGGCCACCGCCCACGCCGCCCGAGCGTCGGCGAATGCCACCCGCGAGCCGTCGCTGATTCGCCAAGTTCCGGGTGTGGTCATGCCGGTGCCCCCGTCATTCCCGTCATTCGCTTCCGAATCGGTTCCGGATGCCGCCGTGCTGGTGTCGACCGAGGTCTCGGCGGAATCGAGCTCGTTCTGCTGGGCTCCGTGCGGCCGGTTCACGCTCGTCTCGAAACCGATCTTGCCAAGCTGTGACAGAGCGTGATGGGTGTTGTAGCCGGAGCGCGGGCGACCACTCAAAATTCCCCGTACCTGCTTGGGTGGGTACCTGACGCCTCCCACATCGACCCAGTGTTCCTGCACGCCTTCCGGTGCCATGCGGCGAATCGCGGCAATCGCAGTGGACAACTCCTCGGGCAGGGGCGCGTCTGTCATTCCGCTATTGGACCAAACGGATAACGGTGGGGACCGCAACCACGGTCCGTCTCGTGTCGTCCTCAACCCGTGTGAAGCTCGTAGTCCTGCACCTGCCGCCACAGCAGGGACCCGACGGGCAACGATCCGTACATGCCCTCAGCCGCCGAGGCTGTTCGCCGAAAAAGCACCGGCATCTTCGTGGCGGCAGCGACATCATCGAGATGGGCACGGTCCAGTGCCCGCCGAAAATGCATCCGGACCGGCACGCTAGCGGACTTGTCAAGATTGCAGCGAGTGTCGGCTGCGACGAGATTCGCGACGCCGTCGATCGGGACGAGGGACCACGGCACGACGTGATCGATCTGCACATCGTCGCGCATGCGGGTCGCGCAGTAGAAGCACCTATCACCCTGTAGATCGCGGAGTGGATCGACGAGAGCTCGCAAGGCGACGCGGTCGGCACCGAACAGAAAGCCGTCGAGGTCCTCTGCGTCGAGCTCGGCACGGTTCAAGGCTATTACGTCCTGCGCCCACAGTGAGCGCACGAATGCCCGCAGCAACGTCGAGGTGCGTCGCAGACCCTCGGGGACGCCCGGACGTAGGACGATCATTGCGACCCGGTTGACGTCGGCGACCGTCATCTTCTTGCGGAACGCGGAAGCATCGAACAGGAAGTCGTCGCGTATGCGGGTATGTAGAACCGTCTGCAGGTGTGTGAGCGGGTATTGCGCGACGGTTTTCCGCAGCGAGCGCACCAAGGCCTGATAGGAGGGATGCGAAGCGGCGCGAGCTGCCTCTGCGGTGCGCAATCCCTCACGGATCAAGTCGTTCCGCGCCTCGGCAATTCGATCCGGCATCGAGCGGCCCCTCTTCACCTGAGCGAGTGGACCATGCTGCTGAAACGGCCGCACCTGCTGCCAGTAGTAGGCGACGATCCGGTGGGTGATCTCGTCGATCGGAACCGCGAGGCTGCCGTCGGGCGCGGGCGTGTTCTCGACGCAGATGTCCACCAAGGCCATGACTGTCGCAAGCTTGTAGGTGGATTCCCGTCGACCTGTTTCGAGCAACTGCACGACGCGGCCTGCGACGTCGAGCGGGTCCAGGCTCGCGGGGCTCATGGTCGGCACCCTATACGCCGTCGACCGACGACCGTGTCCTGACAGTCGAGGGACTCGAGGCGGACCCGCACGCACTGACGAGCCTGGCGCGCGTCCGATTCCGGTTGCTCATCCACGTCTTTGCGAAGAACCTCCGACCCGGGAGCAGGCGATCAGGCGCCTTCCTTCGATATCGTCGCTGTCGGGACCGGCAGGCGGGAGGCGGTGGGGGACAACTCGAGATCCGCGAATCCGTGGTCAACGATGACGGGATCCGCTACGAACTCTGCGAGCAGATCGGCGAGGGTTGTCGACAGACGGGGCAGGAGGAGAAGGCTTGCTTATCTGAAAGGTGCTCCTCGAACTGCTCCGACATGACCCTGGGCAAGCCATAACCTCGCAGTTCAGGGCGTCATTCTTTGTCTGCGACATCCTGCACTCACGAACCACCGTGAAAGCGCGAGGTTGGCGAAGCCCGTCCAGGGGGAGACGGCCCACGACCGTCTGCTGTACGTCTGCCGGTGCGTAATGGCCTATTCGTACCGAACGATTACCTCAATGAGTGAATCAGCGTGAATGCGCTTTCGCATCGATGATCTTGAAGTAGGACCGGCGAGGGCATTATGGCCGAGAGCATGACGCCATCAGAGGCGAAAGCCATCGCTGAGCGCTACCTGAGGTCTCTCGGGTTCGTCCCGACTGCCGGCGGTGGATCGAGCCGCATGAATATTCGGGCACCGGGGTTGGTTGCGAAGGTAACTGTTCGTGCCGCCCCCGTCAGCCGATCCGAACTGACGAGCTTCTACATGGATCGCGATATAGGTACGGCCGAGACGCGAGCGTACTTTGCGATCAACGGCTACGGACCAACGGCTGTCGACTATGCAAGAACGCATCGGATCCAATTGTTCGAGATCGATCGTGCCGGTCGCGTCACTGAGCGCAACAAGGTAGGACTCTGCGCGCCCGATACGGTGGCGCCTCCGTCGTGGCCTTCGCAGAAGAAGGCCGAGTCTCGTCATGAGCGGCCTACCGATCCCCGAGACCAGACGATGAAGGTCTGGGAGAGGCATGAAGCGGAGCAAGCTAGGAGACTGCTACTTGCGGTCGCCAAGTCTGTCGGTGCCGCGACTTTTGCCCGCTTGTCGAAGTTGGCCGAGGCGGTGCCAGAGCGGAGGACGCGGAAGACCCCAGCGAATCAACGTGCAAACAGGGGGCTCGTGGCGGTCGGTGTGGTGATGTTCATTGTTGTCGGAGGAAGCGTGTTGGCCGGCGTGAACAGCTCGAACTCCGACCGCCCGGTAGAACCGCCGCAAGTGTCATCCACGACGACTACTCGTGAACTCTCCTCGGCGGCCACGACACAGCAGACTTCGCCAGAGGCAATTCGCACACCGTCGGAGATCGTGTCATCGAGCTCTGTACCGACGACCACCGTGTTCAGGCCGCCGCCTCCCGAGTACATGCCGTCGGAGACCACGACGTACGTGCCCGCCCCACCGGTGAACACGCCCGAGTACACCCCACCACCGCCGGCGCCTGAATCGTTCGCCTATTACAAGAATTGCGACGCTGCCCGCGATGCCGGCGTTGCACCGCTCTTGCGCGGTCAGGCGGGCTATAGACTTGAACTCGATCGGGACGACGACGGCGTAGCTTGTGAATGGAATTGATCGTCCCAGGAACAACGCGAGCGCTGAGTGCGGCCGACCACCAAATTCGGCAGTCACCGCGCGTGCCGCATCCTGAACATCCGCTTCACGATTCTCATGTCACGCTCGGGGCGTCGACCGCGAACAGGGCCAGGGGCGGCCGGAACCGTTCCACCGTCACCGCGTGAGGCTGGCTCGAGGTCGGCGCGCTCGCGTTCGGCGATCCAGTCGTCGATTCCGCCGAGGAGCGCCCGACGGGTGGGGAACCAGCTCGAGGAGATCACCTGACCGCGGAGAGGGAGATCAGCTGTCCGCATCAGGGAGATCAGCTGTCCGCCCACAGGGACGCCCTCCTGTCCCTTCGCCCTTGCCTCGAGTCCGCGCTCCCGGGTAGCCGCCGGCATGGACACACCCTTTCCGAGAGGTTCACTATGAACGTGGTATCTCCACCGTGCGAAGGGGGTCGCCGTGCCCACGCCCGCCTCGGCCTGGTCGCCGCCGCTGCCCGAGGCGTCCGGCTTCGACCATCTCGTCGTGGAGACGCCCGGACTGCATACTCACGTCGCCGCCCTCGGCGAAGGTGAGCCGGTCGTGCTGTTGCACGGATTTCCCGAGCACTGGTGGCAATGGCACGCCATAGCTCCGGTCATCGCCGAATGCGGCTACCGAGTCATCTGCCCCGACTTGCGCGGGGCCGGCTGGACCGTGGCGGACGATCCGCGTGTCGAGCGCGAAACCAGGCTCCGCGACCTGCTCGCCCTCTTCGACGTCCTCCACATCGAGCGCACCCACCTCGTCGCCCACGACATGGGCGTCCTGACCGCAGTGCAGCTGACCTACGACCACCCCGAGCGGGTTCGCACGGCAGTGCAACTCGCCGTGCCCCCGGCCTTCATGACGTTCAGTCCGAAGGTCCTGCCAGGCTTCCGGCACCTGCCCTCGTTGGTCTGGCACCGCCCGGGCGCCTCACTGCGCGGAACCTTCTCCCAGGCGTACGTTGCCCGCCCGATGTCGGAGGAAACCGTCGAAGCGCACCTCGCCCCGATGCACCGCCCCGACATCGACGGCGCGGTGCGTCCGCTCCTGCGTGGCATGGTGCTGCCCGAAGCCGTGCGCATGGCACGGGGGGTCTATCGACGTCGGAGGCTCACGGTGCCGACCCTCGTCGTGTTCGGCCGCCAAGACCGCCCGTGGAACGAACAGCTGGGGCGCATCTGCCGCAATCCGGGGCGGTACGCCGATCGCATCGAGTTCGCCTACGTCGACGACGCAGCGCATTTCATCACCGACGACGCTCCAACCGAGGTCGCCGACCTCGCGGTCGACTGGTTCGAACGAGCAGCATGACGTAGGCCTCACTACTCGGTCTTCCGCTCACCGCTCCGAGCACTCTTGCGCGTCTCACTGGGCAGAGCGCAGCGGCCTCGGGGGCGCGTGGTCGCTGGGCATCGCCGTTTCGAATTTCCGGGGAGGCAGCGCCGGTCTGGACAGGACACGCCGGGTGGTCGTTGCACGACTCGAGGCAGACGTGCACGCACTGACGAGCCGGGCGCGCGCTCGATCCGGTTGCTCATCCACATCCCGGAACCTCGGACGCGGGAAAAGGCGATCGGGCGCCTTCCTTCGATATCGTCGCTGTCGGGACCGACGGGCGGGAGGCGGGGTGGGACGACTCGAGGTCGGCGGATCCGTGGTCAACGATGACGGGATTCGCTACGAGCTCTGCGAGCGGATCGGCGAGGGCGGATTCGGTGAGACCTACCTGGCCTACCGCCTCGCGCGGAACTCGGGTCGTCGGGTCCGGAGAGTGTGCGTCAAAGTGTGTCACAACATCGACGATTGGCACGGGGAGGCGTTCTTCGGTCGATTGCTCCACGGCAACGACCGGGCCGTCGCGCTACACGACTCGTTCGTCGTTGCCGCCGGTCGTGGCGGGCGACGGCGCCTGCACCTGCTCGTGTTCGAGTACATGCCGGATGGAACCGTCGCCGACCTCGTCGAGGCGAACGGTCGCGGGTGGAGTCCGTCGCGGGTGCGCACGGAGGTCGGCGCGCTACTGAAATTGCTCGCGACGATGCACAACGTCGGCATCACGCACCGCGACATCACACCCCAGAACGTCTTCCTCCGGGGTGGACGGCTCGTCCTCGGCGACTTCGGTATTTCCCGGATGACACTCGATCCCCGCAAGGCGAAGGTGACCGCTTTCACGCCCGACTTCGTTCCGGACGCGGTGTGGGTCCACCACAACTGGGGCCCCGGCGACGACGTGTTCCAACTGGGACTTCTCGCGTGCACCCTGCTGAGTGGCGAGATCTGGACGGCACGCGACGTGAAGCAACTGCGAACTCTGACGGCGCCGGACGATCTGAAGTGCTGGATCTGGCACGCGACGGCCGCCAAGGCGAAGAAGTACGTCGACGCACTCGACGCACGTGAGGCAATGACGACGCTGGCGAAAGTCAGCATGCGGTCGGGACGGGGCCCCGCGTCCTTGGAGGGCCATCGGATGGTCTTCACCGGCAAGCTCCAGCGATGGACCCGGAACGAGGCCGCGGAGCTCGTCCGGCGCGCCGGCGGACACGTGCAGGATGCCGTAGGCGACTCGACCACGCTCCTTGTGCGAGGGGACGTCCGCAACGGACTGAACGAGTCCGAAGGACGCAAGCTGTACGCGGTGCGGGAACGCCTGCGGCTCGGGCAGAGGATATCGATCGTCGGGCAGACGGGCCTCGAGCGTCTGCTCGGACAGCGGCACAGCTGACCGGAACGAGCCGCGCGGATCACGCCGGGGGCTACGTGCCGATCGGAAGCGTGTCGGGGAACTCGTACTCGCATCCCAGTTCGTCGAGCGGGGGCGCGTCCGGGCTGTCGCGGAACCACGAAACGCATGCGTCGGCAGCCAAGGTGACGTCGCAGGTGAAGAGGTAGCCCTCGGTGCAGTCGTCGAAGTGACCGTCGAAGAACCACCGATCGAGCTCGAGCCCCTCCGCAGCGTGAGTGTCCAGCCGCAGCCGGCCGAGGACGGTCCGGGAGCGGCGGACCATCAGCACACCGTCTGCCAGCACGTGTACCTGCGCGCACACCAACGGGCTTTCGTCGTAGTCGCGCGGAACGACGTAGCCGCTCGGTCCCAGGTCGATGACGAGACCCGTCGGCTTGTCGGTGAACGATTCAACGAGCCAGTCGATCATTCCGTCCCAGGTGTTGATCTCCGGGACGTCCGTGCTGTCGTTCACTGATCGCCTCCTCTGTGGTTTCCTCCAGTGTGATCGACTGTAGCGCGAGGCACCGACACAAAGGTGGTGCTCTCTGCCTGAATCATGTGGATGCGAATGCCGTTCAGCGCGATGTCGATTCGAAGTCGTCGAGAACCGCGACGATCCGACCGACGGTGTCCTCCAGGCCGACGCACCACTGTGATTCCGGCAGGGGAGCGCTGCTGTCGCGGAAGTGGATTCGGCCGAATATGAGCACCCCATATGACGTTTCGACGCTCATGCCGCATCGGTACGGCAGGGACGTATTGGTCTTCAACAGTGCTCTCCGGCCGGCGAGTTCCGTGAGCACCATGTCATCACCGTTGCCGGTGGCCTTCTGCCGCTCCTCCTCGAAGTCGAAGTTGGCGGACAGTACGGAAAGACCATAGTTGGCCAGGATTCCGGGGATGTGCACGATGCCGTCGTAGGAGCAGCCGAGCATCGTGAAATGCGTGGCGGCGAAGTCCGCATTGTCCTCGGTTCTCGGGTCGTAGCCGGCGGCGGTGAGCACGTCGTCGGGAATGTCAAGGCAGGGGTCGAAGGCGACGAGCGGTCGGTCGGATTCGTCGACCAGGCGCGGCACGCGTGTCGTGGTGGTCACGGGAGTCGGCGGCTCACCCGTGACGGCGGAGTGTGTGGACGGCGCGCAGGCGGCAAGCACCCCGACAGCGAGCAGCGCACCGGCGGTGCGGCGGCTGGTCACTGCTCGTCCGAACTCGCGCCGTGCACACGCTGCATCCAGTCGTACTCGGCGGCAAGGAAACCCTCGCCACCGGCGGCGAAGAGGTCCCGCATGTCCTTGAGCACCACATAGAACTGTTCGAGCCGTTCGTAGAGCGATTCGGGTGTGCCCTGGGCCTTGCGCACGAATCCGGCGCGGAGAGCCTCGGCCGACGCGAAGCCGCCGAAGCTGGGCGCATCGGTCAGATTGCCAGCCTTCTCAGCCGCGTCTTTCAGCGTTCCGAGCATGGTGTCGCAGATCGCGACGATCTCGTCGATCGTCTGCGGATCCAGACGAAGTTCCCCGGCCATGAAATCCCCCCATGATGTCCATCGGCCCGGGTACTGTAGCGCGCCGACGGCATGGGAATGCCACCGCTCGAACGCGAGGCACTGGCGACTGATGGGCGGGACGACCGGGAGTCTGCCGACTCGGTGAGCGTTGCCGCGGAAGCCGTCAGGTTTTCGGCATCGGGTCATCCGACAGTCGCAAGTAGGGGCGGTCCTTCTGTGTAAGGTGCATCGGGCAGGTTGGGGACACAGGGGGCAACTGCATGGGGGAGAGCGTTTTCGTCGTGCCGGAAGAACTCCGGTTGCTTGCAGCAAGGACTGCGGACGCCGGTGCCGCACTGGAGAAATGCACCGACAGGTCGGAAGTCGGGGATCTGCTTTCCGGATCGTGTACCGCGATTGCATGTGAAGAGGTGTGGACAGCCGTGGTCGCATCGATGTCCCGATTGGCCGCTCGTCTGCGCGATGTGGCGGTGAGGGCTGAAGCTGCTGCGGATTCGTATTCGGAGGTGGATCGTGCGTCGGCCGACGCGTTGCGCGACCTGCGGGGCAGAGTGTGAGTCCGGCGACGAGAGAGCACGCCCAACGCTGGGACACCGCTTCGCTGGTCGTGATCGCAGCTGAATGGGAAGATCTTGGTGACGAGATCGACCGGCGTAAGCGCGACATGGAGCGCGACTTCGACGACTCGTACCGGTTTTGGCGAGGAGCAGCCGGAGATCACGAACGCAGCTGGATTCAGCGGTTCGTCGACGCGGCGAATCGCGCAGCAGGGGCTCTCGAACGCTGTGCCGATGTTGCTCGCCGCGGAGCCTCGAGCATCGAGGCTGCGCGTTCATACGTAGTGCATGCCATCGCGTTGGCGGAATGTGAGGGGTTTCGGGTTGCGAACGATGGGCGCGTCGTGGCGGTCGATATGGCCGGAGCATCCACAGAAGTCGCGAGCCGACACGAGACGGAAATTGCCCGCGCGTTGACCGTATTGGGCGACGAAGACGCTCGGGTTGCGTCGGCGATGCGCAGAGCGCTCGAGTCGCTCTCCGCGATGCAATCGGACGAGGTTCGATTTCCCACGGACGTGGTTCTCGCCGGACCCACGCCTGCCCCGGGGGGAGACTCCGGCGACGAGCGGCGGGCGGATGCCGCTGGTGCGTTCGAGCGAGTCACGGGTCTGCTCCCGCTCGATCCGGTGGACTGGGAGACGGCGTACATCCTTGTGGCGAACAGCTATGCCGAGAAGTACGCGGGAGTGGGGCCGGAGGTCGTCGCAGGTCGGATCGAACCCGTGCCGGGTCAGGGCGTAGTGCGGATCGGGCTCTACATCACGTCCGAAACGGTGGTGAACCTGCCGCAGGATCTGGGTGACCATCGGTCCGAGGACCCCCGATTCGACGTCGAGGACACACGAGTCGCGATCTACGTCGACTACGAGAACGGCATGGTGATCGCCCGTCAGAATCCTTCGGTGTCGGTCGACGGTGACGTACGGGTCGGTGTGCCGACCGTAGACGTCCAGCAGGCGGCCGACGGTGCCGTTCGGATCCAGTACCACGCGAGAAACCCTCTCGCTCCGGATGTGTCGACGCCAACGCATACGGTCAACGGTGACATTGTGGTATCGCCGCGGGCGGAAGGAATTGCTGTCGACGGTGTGATCACGGATTACCCGGCGCTCGAGGTCTATCGGGATACGCCCATGGGCGGTACGGAAACTGTCACGATCGACCCTGCCGACAGCGGCAGCGAATACGGACCGCTCATCAACCTTCCGTTCCATCATTCGATCGGGGTCGGAACGGAATCGTTCGAGCGTTTCAGGTCTGCGTACGCTCAGTTGCCACCTTACGAGGCGGGGACTCGTCCGGATGCGGATCCGCACCAGCCCACGCGGCTCGGTGGTACGGAGGATGCGCTTCGTGTGGTGGTCGTCCAATGATTCGGCCGGTCCTCCCGCCTGGGCTTTCGCAACGGCTCGATCGGATCGGCTTCTGGGAGGCCGCCACGTGGTCCCTGCCGTTTGCCGCAGCCGGCGGAGCGTCGATGTTCGTCGGGATTGTCGCCGCGATCGGCATGATCGACCATCGGGCGAACCCGACGGAAGGGTGGATCCTCGTTGTCGTCGCCGCACTCATGGGTGCCGTCGCTGCCGTGCTGGCGCGCTCACGCGCCGAACGTGACCGCGGCATTGCGCTCGGAGTCGGTGGGGCCGCGGTAGTTCTCTGTGTCGTGTGGTTGTTGTCGCGGTGAGCCGTGAGTCGTGGTGGACCAATCGCATCGACTGGTTCGGCCCGGAGAGCTTCGTCGGGGCGCTGTGCGGACTGGGGTGCGTGGCGTCGGTCCCTCTCGGCATTGCCGGCGGCGGCGCAGCGTGGCCGTACCTCAGTCCACTCGTCGGTGGGGGATTGCTGACGGCGTTCCGCGGGCCGGTCCGTCGATTCGGCACGGGGTTGGCCATCTCCAGCGTCGCGGTCCCGTCGCTGCTGGTCGGTGTCCTGTTGTTCGGTGGGGCGGCGGCGGTGTTTCGATGAACGGCGGGCCCGGGCGGAGGGCACGTCTGGGCGGTCCCGTCGCCGTGATCCCCGTATGCTGCGGTAATGCCGGAGATTCGAGTCCTGGACACCGAAGCCGAGCTGCTGACGGCGGCGAAGCTGTTCCGTACCGCGATGATCGGGATGCCGGCGCCGAATCCGCTCGAGCCGGGACAGATCCTCACCCAGCGCGAACAGGGCCGCACCCTCGGGGCGTTCGTCGACGGGCAGATGGTCGGCACGGTGGAGTCGGCGTCGAGCGGCATGGTGCTGCCCGGCGGCCACAGGGTTCCGCACGCCGCCGTGACGCACGTCGGCGTGCTGCCCACGCACACGCGGCGGGGCGTGCTCTCGGCGCTGATGCGTCGTCAGCTGAGCGATGCCCAGGACCGGGGTGAGGTGGTGACGTCGCTGCGGGCCTCCGAGGCGACGATCTACGGCCGCTTCGGGTACGGCGTCGCCACGACGACGCACACCGTCGAGCTCGACGTGCGGCGGGCGGTGCTGCGCCCGTCGGTGGGCGAGGGCGAACCGGTGCGGCTCGTCGATCCGCACCACGCGTGGGACCTGCTGTCGCGCATTGCCGACGCAAATCCGTCGTCGCGGCCCGGGAGCATCGATCGCATCCCGCCGTGGTGGCGGTCGCAGGAGCACCGGATCGTCGGGGACCGCGAGCCCCGGTACGTCGCGGTGCACGGTGAGCCGGGCGAGGAGACGGGCTTTGCCCGGTACCGGCCGATCGGCACCGACATGTGGTTCGGCAGCCGGGATCGGACGGTCGTCGTCGAGGACTTCTTCGCCCCGACCCGCACCGCCTACCTGGGCCTGCTCCGGTTCCTGCTGAACCTCGATCTCGTCGACACGTTCGTCTTCGCCGCGCTCCCGCAGGACGATCCGCTGCCGTGGCTGCTGACGGACTCGCGCGCGGTGCGCTTGCGCAGTGCCGGCGACGAGACGTGGCTGCGCATCGTCGACGTGCCGGCCGCGCTGCGTGCGCGGACCTACGCCGGCACCGGAGAGGTGCGGCTGGCCGTGATCGACGAGCGTCTCCCGGAGAACACCGGGACGTATCGGATCTCGGCGGCGGGGGCCGAGCGGGTGGACGAGCCGGCGCAGCTCGAGGTGGACGTGTCCGCGCTCGCCGCGACGCTGCTCGGCGGGACGCGGTGGCATCAGCTGGAGGTCGCCGGCCTGGTGCGGGTGCACGACGAGGAGGCGCTGCCGGTGGTCGAGCAGCTGTTCGCGACGGCGTCGGCGCCGTTCGCCGGCGTCATGTTCTGATCCCGCCCGGGCGCAGTGTCGTGGTTCAGCTCGCGTCGCTCTGCGCGCGACGCTTCCGGACACGCTTGACGATCGCGTAGCCGAGGAACAGGACGACGGCGGCGATCACGATGTTCTGGAACACCGACGCGTACGGCTCGACCCGCGCCCAGTTCGCTCCCAGCCCGTAGCCGGCGAGGACGAAGATCGTGTTCCAGACGAGGCTGCCGGCGGTGGTGAACAGCGCGAATCGCCACGCGGGCATGCGGGTGACGCCGGCGGGGATGGAGATGAGGCTGCGGAACAGCGGGACCATCCGGCCGAAGAACACGGCCTTGCTGCCGTGCCGCTCGAACCATGCGGTGGTGCGGTCGAGGTCCGCGACGTCGACGAGGGGGAGCCTGTCGACGATCCGGCGGATGCGGTCCGGTCCGACGCCGCGCCCGGCCGCGTAGAGGCCGAGGGCGCCGGCGAGCGAGCCGAGAGTGGTCCAGAACAGCGCCCCGAAGAGGGTGAAGCTGCCCAGGCTCGCGGCGAACCCGGCCAGCGGCAGGATGACCTCGCTGGGCAGCGGCGGGAAGAAGTTCTCCAGCGCGATCGCGATCCCCGCTCCGACGCCGCCGAGCCGGTCCATGAGGGACAGCGCCCAGCCGGCGAGGCCCTCGGTCGGGACGGCGGCGTCGGCCGGTATGGCGGCGAGGAGTGGTGCAGTCACCTCACCCACGATAACGGCGGATCACGCCGGATCCGGCCGACGTGAGGGCCGCCACGGCCTCGTCCCGGTCAGGATCCGGCGAGCGCGGCCTGCAGCTTCTGCACCACGGCGGGGGCGGGGTTCTGGTTCTGGGCATTGGGGATGTCGCTGTTGACGGCCACGAGGATGATGTCCTGGGTGTTCTTGTCGTAGCCGAAGTAGGTGTTGAAACCGGGCAGCTCGCCGGTGTGGCTGAGCCAGCCGTCGGCGTCGCCGAGCCCGAGCCCGTACGCCGCAGTCGCGGTGTTCGGTGGCAGCCCGTACAGGAACGACGACATGCGCACGTCCTGGGTCTGCTGGTCGTAGAGCCCCTCGCCGGTGCCGATGGCCTTCGCCCAGATCTGCAGGTCGTCGAGGGTGGAGATCATCGCCCCGGCGGCCCATGCCCACGAGGGATCCCAGTTGGTGGGGTCGGTGGTCTGCCCCTCCGGCTGGCCCTGCTCGGTGATGCCTTCGAGGTGGGGGGAGGGGATCTCGGCGGTGTCGGGGAAGGAGGTCTCCCGCATCCCGAGCGGCTCGATGATCTTCCCGGTGATGTAGTCGCCCAGGCTCAGCCCGCTGACCTGCTCGACGACCAGGCCGAGGGCGATGAGGTTCGAGTTCGAGTACTCCCACTTCTCCCCGGGCGGGAAGTTCGGCGGCGCTCCGCGCACGATGTCGAGCAGCTGCTCGGGAGTCCAGGGCTTGGTCGGGTCGCCGAAGAGCTGGTTCTGGAAGTTCTCGTCGAAGGTGTAGCTGGGGATGCCGCTGGTCATGTCGGCGAGCTGGCGCAGGGTGGCGGTGTCGCCGTTGGGCAGGCCCGGCACGTACTTGCCGATGGGGTCGTCGAGCGACAGCTTGCCGTCCTGCATCAGCTGGAGCACCGCGGTGACGGTGAACGTCTTGGTGATGCTGCCGATGCGGGTGTGGTCGGAGGCGGTCGGGGGCTCGGTGGAGTCCTGGCCTGCGGTCCCGGAACTGCCGGTCCACTCGTAGTCGGCGGTGATCACCCGCGCGACGACACCGGGGAACTTGAAGTCGTTGCGCACGTCGTCGAGCGCGGCCTGGAACTTCTCGGCCTGGGCCGCGTCGGGCGCGCGGGTGGTCGTCGTCGCGGAGTCCTCGGTGCCGGTGTCGGAGCCGCAGGCCGCGGCCACCACCACGAATGCGCTCACGGCGAGGATCGAAAGACGGCGCATCGCAGCTCCCAGGGTCGGCAGGATGACAACATCATCGGACCTCAGTGTGAACCCTGCATCGGCGCAGCGCGTGCTGTTCGATCATGAAAGCGGCGGCGGGCGCTCAGTTCGGTGCGGAGAAGAGGCCGGAGTAGTCGTACGGTCCGTGACGCCGGGTGTCCGCCTCGAGGTCGGCGGTGGTGTCCGGCTCGGCGGGCTTGCCGGGCTGAAGGAAGATCGGGTACTCGTGGTGCTGCATGGTGTCCTGTTCTGTGGAGCGATCGGGGAGGGAAGGGTCAGTGGTCGCCGGGCGCATCGGCGACTGTTCGCATGATTTCGTAGGCGCGGTCCGGATCGGTGTGGGGATCGACGAGCGTCAGCGCGATCCGCGTGTTGTTCTTGCCGAACAGATACATCAGGTTCGCCGGCTGTCCGGGAATCGGACCGGTGATCTCGATGTCGTCGACGTCGTCGATGCGTCGCTGAGCGGAGCTGACCGCATTCCATTCGAACGCGATCCGTGCGACGGACCCGAGCCACGGGGCGAGCGCCGAGATCAGGTCGTGCAGCTCCGAGGTGATGTTCGAGGTCCAGGGAAACCATGCGCCGTCGACGGACGACGTGGGCGCCCCGGCAGGTCGCAGCAGCAGCCGCGGGGTGCGTGTGGGCTCGGGGAACGGCTGCGTTCCCGCCCGTGCCGGCGCATCCCGGCGGGTGCCGGGATGTGGAGGCGGTGTGTGCGTCACAGGACGCTCCTTGGTCGGCCGCGAATCAGCCGGAAAGATGTTCCAATCGGGGCCCATCGAGCGGGAGGCTCGACGCGAGATGCCCATCGATACCCGAAGCCTACAGGGTGGGGCAGGGAACGGGCGAATGTGCAGCGGGTCGCACACCCGATCGAACCGCGGGGTGCGGGTGCCGGCGGTAATCTCACGGAGTGGACGAGTTGAACGAGAACGGCGAGCCGTTCGAACTCGCGTCGGACGGCCAGGTCGACGTCACCCCGGAGATCGACGAAATCGGCGAGCTGCTGCGCAAGTCGGGCCGCGAGAACCTGGTCGCCGACGTCGACGAACCGTGGCGGCACGGGTATCCGTACGACACGAAGATGACGCGGCGGCAGTACGAGGCCCGCAAACGCCGGCTGCAGATCGAACTGCTCAAGCTGCAGGCCTGGGTCAAGGAGTACGACGAGAAGATCGTCATCATCTTCGAGGGCCGCGACGCGGCCGGCAAGGGTGGGGCGATCAAGCGGTTCACCGAGCACCTCAATCCCCGCGGCGCGCGGGTGATGGCGCTCGAGAAGCCCACCGAGCGTGAACGCACGCAGTGGTATTTCCAGCGCTACGTCGAGCACCTGCCGGCGGGTGGGGAGATCGTGCTGATGGACCGGTCCTGGTACAACCGGGCCGGCGTCGAACGGGTGATGGGCTACTGCACCCCGAACGAGTATCGCGAATTCACCCGCTCCGCACCGGAATTCGAGCGGATGCTGGTGCAGTCGGGGATCCATCTGGTCAAGTTCTGGTTCTCGGTGGGCCGCGAGGAGCAGCACGCGCGGTTCGTCGCGCGCAGCACCGATCCGGTCAAGCAGTGGAAACTCTCGCCGACGGACCTCGCGAGCCTCGACAAGTGGGACGCGTACACCGAGGCGAAGGAGGCGATGCTGTTCTACACCGACACCCCGCACGCGCCGTGGACCATCGTCAAGGCGAACGACAAGAAGCGCTCGCGGATCGAGGCCATGAAGTGGGTGCTGCACCGCTTCGACTACACCGGCAAGGATCCGCGCGTGGTCCGCACCCCGGATCCGCTGATCATCGGCTCGCCCGAGACGGTGTACGACGAGGGGGAGCGCCCCTCGGAGTCCTTTCCGACGATGTGATCTGCGCCCGGCGACCGCCCGCGCCGTTTCGGGGTGCGGGAGACCGGGTACTGCGAGAGGGCCGAACCGGCGGACGCCGGCCGACATCGAAAGGACGTCACACCGTGGGAAGTCCGGATGAGCGCGATGAGCGCGAAGAGCCCGTGGAGGCCACCGACCGCCCGGCCCCGGTCACCCGGGAAGACCTGGAGAACCTGGTGGACGACATGGAGAAGCGGGTCGAGAGCGAGCGCGAGGAGGAGGGCGTCGAGGGCAGCGTCTCGGACCGCGAGGAGCAGAAGCCGATCGTGACGGGCGACGAGGCGCCGGACTGACCGGGCCGTGTCGTCACCGACCGGGAGCCGCCGATGCCCGATGCCATGACATGACCCGTGCCTTCGTCCTGCTGCCGGGGGCCGGCTCGGATTCGTGGTACTGGCACCGGGTGGTGCCGCTGCTGCGCGAGTGTGGGCACGAGGTCGTCCCGGTCGACCTGCCGTACACCGATCCCGGCGCCGATCAGTACACCTTCGCCGACGTCGTGGTGGCGGCCGGCCGTGACGTCGCGCGGCCGCCGACCCTGGTGGCGCAGTCGATGTCCGCGTTCACCGCGGCGATCGCCGCCGAGCGGATGCCCGTCGACGGGCTGATCCTGGTGGCCCCGATGATTCCGGCGCCGGGCGAGTCGCCGGGGCAGTGGTGGTCGGCGGTGGGGCAGGCCGAGGCGAAGCGCGCGCAGGACGTCGCCGAGGGGCGCGATCCGGACGCGCCGCTGGATCCGCGCGGGCTGTTCTTCCACGACGTGCCCGCCGACGTGGTCGACGAGGCCTTCGCGCACGAGCAGCCGGGCATGTCGGAGACGGCGTTCGAGCCGGCGTGGCGGGCGCCGCGGTGGCCGGACGTGCCGGTGCGGGTGATCGCGGGCCGTCACGATCGGTTGTTCCCGTTGCCGCTGATCGAGCGCCTCGCTCGCGAGCGGCTGGGCGTGGAGCCCGAGGTGATCGACAGCGGGCACCTGCCCGCCCTCGCCCGCCCGGCGGAACTGGCGTCGCTGCTGCTGCGGGAGTGAGGATCCGCCGCCGGACGCGTTACCGGCTTCCGCTGCGGGACTTGCCGTTCGACGTGGCCGTCTCCTGGCCGCCGGTGAACTGCGCCGCCACCGCGGCGGGCATCGCCTCGTAGCGCAGGTGCATCCGGGCGAACTCGGCGGTGCCCTGGGTGAGCGACCGCAGATCGACCGGGTAGCGGGCGAGTTCGAGCTCGGGGACCTCCGCGCGCAGCAGGGTCCTGCCCGGCTCGGCGCTCTCGGTGCCGAGGACCCGGCCGCGCCGGGCGGACAGGTCGCCGAGGACGGCGCCGAGATACTCCTCGGGCAGGATCACCCGCACCGCGGCGACGGGTTCGAGCAGCTTGACCTCGGTGTGGGTGGCGGCGTCGCGCAGCGCCAGCCCGGCCGCGGTCTGGAACGCGGCGTCGGAGGAGTCCACCGAGTGTGCCTTGCCGTCGACGAGGGTGACGCGGACGTCGATGAGCGGGTTTCCGGTGGCCACACCCTTGGCGGCCTGCGCACGCACGCCCTTCTCGACGGACGGGAAGAACTGCCTGGGCACGGCGCCGCCGACGACGCGTTCGGCGAATTCGATGCCGCCGCCGATGGGCAGCGGTTCGACCTCGACGTCGCACACCGCGTACTGGCCGTGGCCGCCGGACTGTTTGACGAGGCGGCCGTGGCCCTTGGCGGGGGCCGCGAACGTCTCGCGCAGCGCCACCCGGTACGGGACGGCGTCGACGTTCACGCCGTGGCGGGTGCGCAGCCGGTCGAGGACGACCTCGGCGTGGGCCTCGCCCGTGCACCACAGCACCAGCTGGTGGGTGTCGGGGTTCTGCTCGAGACGCAGGGCGGGGTCCTCGGCGGTCAGCCGGGAGAGGGCCTGCGAGAGCTTGTCGTCGTCGCTGCGGCTGTGGGCCTCGACGGCCACGGGCAGCAGCGGCTCGGGCAGCGGCCAGCGGTCCAGCAGGGTCGATGCCCCCGCTTCGGAGAGGGTGTCGCCGGGCTGGGCGGTGACGAGCTTGGCGATGCACACCAGATCGCCGGCGACGGCCTCGGGCACCGGTCGCTGTTGCCGGCCGAACGGGCTGGTGAGGGTCGCGACGCGCTCGGTGGTGTCGTCGCCGGCGGACCCGGCCAGCCGGATCGTCGTGTCGGGGCGCAGCGTTCCGGAGAACACCCGCACCAGGCTGATGCGCCCGACGTACGCATCCCCGGCGACACGGATCACCTGCGCCGTCAACGGCCCCGCGGGATCGGCGGCGGGGGCGGGCGGACGACGGTGGGTGGGGTCGGGGAAGGCCATCGCGACGAGATCGAGCAGTTCGGCGGCGCCGACCCCGTAGTCGGTGGTGGCGAGCGCGGGATGCAGTGCACAGTCGACGATCTCGTGCCGCAGCCCCTCGTCGAGGGACTCGGTGTCGAGGGCCTCGCCGGCGAGGTAGCGCTCCATGAGCGTGTCGTCCTGGCCGGAGATTGCCTCGACGAGGCTCTCGCGCGCGGCGCCGGTGTCCGGCACGGCGGCGGGATGGCCGTAGCCGCGGCCGGTGAGCAGATCGATCGAGCCGCACGGGCGGCCGCCGTCGAAGACCGGCACGTACACGGGGCGCAGGGTGTCCGGCCCGAGGTCGAAGGCGTCGTGACAGGCGGTGAGCATCTCGTCGAAGTCCGTGCGGGCGACGTCGAGCTTGGAGACGACGATGGCGCGCGGGATCGCGGTCTCGGCGCATTCGCGCCACAGGGTGCGGGTGGCGGCGGAGATGGGATCTGTTGCGGAGACGACGAATACGGCCGCGTCGGCGGCGTGCAGTCCCGCGCGGACCTCGGCGTCGAAGTCCGGATGCCCGGGGGTGTCGATGATGTTGATCTTCACGCCGTTCCACTCGAGCGGCAGCACGGCCAGTTGCACCGAGCGGCGGTGCTGCTGCTCGATCGCCTCGTAGTCGGAGACGGTGGTGCCGTCGGCGGTGCGTCCGGCGCGGCCCACGGCACCGGCGGCCAGGGCCAGGGATTCGGCGAGGGTGGTCTTGCCGACCCCGCTGCAACCGACGAGGACGACGTTGCGGAGCTGTGCGGGGCGCTCGACGGCGGGCGCCCGTTCGGTGCGTGCGGCAGAGCGGTCGGGCATCGGCGACTCCTCCCGTGGCCTGTGCCAAGTGTAGGAGGCGGTTCCGCCGCCGTGGCGTCTTTCGGGATCGGCGGCGGTCCGAAAAGACGCCGCGGGGGCGATGCTCGAGCTACTCTCAACCTTAACTTGAGGTTTAGGGAGGCCCTCGTGGTTGATGTTCAGCGCCCGGCACTCGTCCGCCTGTTCACGGCCGGGACGGCACTCGCCGCCGTCTCCGTGCTGGGGGCGGGGGTCGCCGTCGCGGCACCCGGCACCGGGTCGAATTCCGGCTCGTCGGTGCCGGCGGCCTTCCAGGAGGACCCCGGCCCCCTGCCGGAGCTGCGGGACATCGCGACACCGGCCATCGTGGGGGAGACCCCGATCTCCGAACGCGCCGTGCGGCTGACCGTCGCGAGCCCCGCCCTGCGCCGCGACGTGGGCGTCGAGGTCCTGCTGCCCGCCGACAACTCGGCCCCGCGCCCCACCCTGTACCTGCTCGACGGGGTCAGCGCCCGCAACCACACCAGCGGCTGGATGAACATCGGCGGCGCGCCCGCCTTCTTCGCCGACAAGAACGTCAACGTCGTCATGCCCAACGGCGGCCGCGGCAGCCTCTACAGCGACTGGCAGCAGTCCGACCCCAAGCTCGGCCTGAACAAGTGGGAAACCTTCCTCACCGAGGAGCTTCCGCCGCTGCTCGCCGCGCGGCTGAACAGCAACGGGGTCAACGCGATCGCCGGGAACTCGATGGGTGGGCAGGCGGCCATGATGCTCGCCCACCGGCACCCCGAGCTCTACCGGGGCGTCGCCGCCTTCAGCGGCTGCTACTCGACGGGCGACCTGCTCGGCAGCGCCGTCGTGCAGACCAGCACCTCGTCGCAGGGCGGCGACGTCGTGAACATGTGGGGTCCGCCCGGCACCCGGGAGTGGGCCGAGCACGACACCGTCGCGCACGCCGAGAACCTCGCCGGCAAGGAGCTCTACCTGTCCGCCGCGACGGGCGTGCCCGGTCCCCACGAGACGCCCGAGACCCCGGACCTGGCGCGCACCCTCGTCGCCGGCGGCATCCTCGAGGCCGGCTCGCGGATGTGCACCCAGCGGCTCGAGGAACGCCTCGGCGCCCTGAAGATCCCCGTCACCGTCACCTACGAACCCGTCGGCGTGCACGCCTGGGGCTACTGGCGCGACCAGCTGCCCAAGGCGTGGCCGACGCTCCAGCGCGCCCTGGAGATCCGGCCCTGACGCGCCGCGACGGGGCCGGACCCGCTTCCCGCGGCCCGTCGGGGACGCGTCGTACGCTGCGTGTGAAGCACATCACTCGGCGGAGAAGGAACGATATGAACAGCGTGCTCGACCGCACGAAGATCTACATCGGCGGCGAATGGGTGGACTCCGACGGCACCGGCCGGATCGACGTGATCGCCCCGGCCACCGAGGACGTCATCGCCGTCGTCGCCGAAGGCACGGCACAGGACGTGGACCGGGCCGTACGCGCGGCTCGGGCGGCGTTCCCGGCGTGGTCGGCGCTCACCGGCGCCGAACGCGGTGCCCACCTCGGCAAGGTCGCGGCCCTCATGACCGAGCGCATCGACGATCTCGCCGCGCTGGTCTCCCGTGACATGGGCATGCCGGTGACGCTGGCCAAGCCGGTCCAGATCGGCATGCCGCTGAAGAACATCACCCGCTACGCCGAACTCGCCGCGACCTACGACTTCGACGCCGGCGAGGTGGGCAACGCCCTGATCGTGCGCGAGCCCATCGGTGTCGTCGGCGCCATCACGCCGTGGAACTACCCGCTGCACCAGGTGGTCCTGAAGGTGTTCGCCGCCCTCGCGGGTGGCTGCACCGTCGTGCTCAAGCCGACCGAGGTGGCGCCCCTGATCACCTACGCGCTCGTCGACATCTGCGACGAGGCGGGCCTGCCGCCCGGCGTGTTCAACCTCGTCAGCGGGTACGGGCCGGTGGTGGGGGAGGCCATCGCCGCGCATCCCGGCGTGGACATGGTCTCGTTCACCGGCTCCACCCGCGCCGGCAAGCGCGTCGCCGTCGTCGCCGCGGAGACGGTGAAGAAGGTGGCCCTCGAACTCGGCGGCAAGTCCGCCAACGTCATCCTCGACGACGCCGACCTGACCCGGGCCGTCACCGACGGCGTGGCCCAGTGCTTCCTGAACTCCGGGCAGACCTGTTCGGCACTGACCCGCATGCTCGTCCCCGCCGAGCGCATGAACGAGGTGGCCGCGCTCGCCGAGCAGGTCGCGCGGGCCTACACCGTCGGCGATCCCGCCGCGGCCACCACCCGGCTCGGCCCCCTGGTCAACGCCAACCAGTTCAAGCGCGTGCGGTCCTACATCGACCAGGGCATCGAGGAGGGCGCCGAGCTGGTCCTCGACGGCCGCGAAACCGGCCTCGGCACCGGCTATTTCGTCGGGCCGACCGTGTTCGCGAACGTGACCGAGGACATGACGATCGCGCGCGAGGAGATCTTCGGTCCGGTCCTGTCGATCATCGGATACCGCGACGAGGACGACGCCGTGCGCATCGCCAACGACAGCGACTACGGGCTCTCCGGCGGGGTCTGGTCTGCCGATCGCGCCCGGGCCGAGCGGGTCGCACGACAGCTGCGCACCGGGCAGGTCTCCATCAACGGGGGCGCCTTCAACACCGACGCACCGTTCGGCGGTTACAAGCACTCCGGCGTCGGGCGCGAAGCCGGCGTCTTCGGTCTCGAAGAGTTCCTGGAGGTCAAGGCACTCCTGCGGTGACCGTATGGGGTACGTCACGTTCGGGTGCCGCAGAACGATAGACGGGAAAACGGCATCGGTTTCCCCGACGGGGAAAGCGCGGAGGGAGCGGACGATGTACATCATGCCGCCGGACCCGAGTGGCGGGTCCGCGGGCAACCTGGACGTTCCCCCGCGTGGCCTGCGTGAGGTCATGGAAGGCCAGCTCCCGGACCTCGCGGCCTGCGCGCGGCTGCTGTCCGTCGGTTCCGAGCGCGCGGCCCCGGTCTTCGACCGGGCGCTGGCGCGTGCGGTCGCGACGTGGCGGGGCCCGATCGGTCCCGAACTCTGCGCGTACGCCGTGTCGTGGTTCGTGTACCTGTTGCACGCCGAGACGCCCGCGCATCGGCGTGCGGAAGGCTGCGGCGACGACGCCGTCCTGTTCTCGACGTTGCCGCCGGTCGAGCAGATCGCCCTCGTGCTCGGTGAGTTCGAGGAGCTGCCGCCGGCGGGCATCGCCGCCGTCGCCGGCCGCGCGTTCGCCGAGTTCGAGCTGGAGACGCCGCAGCCGGCCTGGGTGCGGGACGGCCTCCTGCACGCGAGGCGCTGACCGCCGTACCTGCGTTCGGGCGGCCACGGCTCTTCGGGTGGCAACGACGACGCGGCCCCCGCACCGATCCGACGCGGCCCCCGCACCGATCCGGTGCGGGGGCCGCGCGAAGTCGTCGGGTCTAGGAGGACAGGCGGGTGCGTCCGAGGCGGAGCAGCGTCATCGCCAGGGTCTTGCCGTCGGCGCCGAGCTCGGCGAAACGGTCGAGGACCCGCATCTCGTGGTTCTGGGCCTGCCGCGCGGTCCCGGACTCCTTCGCAGCGATGCCCGCCCGGCGCGACAGCTCGCTGCGGCGCTCGATCGCCTCGAGGATCTGCGCATCGAGCGTCCCGATCTCGTCGAACAGTCGACCGAGGTCTTCCTGGGCCGAAACCACCTCGCGGGCGGACTCGAAGCCAGGCGAATCAAGCTGGACAGTCATGCAGATTCCTCCGGTCTCGTCTGGATCGTCGATGATTGTGTCGTTCCCGTCGGCGCCAGTGTTACTCATCCGTAGACAAGATTTTCGTGTCCCGCGTCCGGCGGCCGGCCAACACGAGTTGAACACCTTTTGAACTGGGCTTTATGTCCGTCCCGTGGCATTTGTGGCAATGGTCACACCGTCGAGTATCCGCCTCGTCGGGCCCCTCGGACGTAGGGTCGAAGGTCCCTTCTCCGCCGTGGACGCCCGCCCCGGCGCGTGTCGTGAACCACAATCCGCAGGCCCTGCGGTAGCGTTCCCCACCTACCGGCAACCGGTCGGGGCGGTGGGATCCCCGGCGCTTCCGGAAGGGGAACTCAGTGGGACGGGTGTTTTGTGCACGGCACCGATGAAGACGAGTCCGACGTCGTGCCGCTGATCCGCCCGGAGGAATGGCCGCCCCCGAAGTTCAGCGCCCGGGTCGTCGCCGCGATCGCCCTCGCCGGCGTCGTGATCCTCGTCTCGCTCTGGCGGGCCTGGGATGCTGGGCAGGCGGGAGCCTGGGCGGTGACCCGGTTCTTCCTCATCCTGTCCGGCCTGATGGCCCTCACGGCGCTCTTCGGATACGTGTACTGGCGTCCGCGCCGCGGCGACCCCGAGATCCGGTTCGTGGAGTCGCGGGGCCGCGGGGCCACCGAGATCCGCGCTTCCGGCGCCGTCTTCCACCTGATGGGGGCGATGACGACGAGCGCGGCGTTGCTCTCGCTCGGCGCGGCCGTCGAGATAGTCCTGTTCGACGACGGCGTTCCGTGGGTGAGTGTGCTGCTCGCCGCCTTCGGGCTGCCCTGCGCGGCGTTCGTCGCGGAGGTGCTGCGCGGGGGGATCCGCCGAGGGGCGCTGCTGCTGACCCCGGACGGGATCCGGCAACGCGGCTGGACCATCGAGTCGTACCTGCCGTGGGTCTCGGTGGCCGGGGTGCACGCCGTCCATCACGGATTCCCCGAGATCTGGGTGCTGGGCACGCCGGCCGCCGCCTGGGCGCGACGACGGACCAGCCGGCTGTTCCGCCTGGACCGGTTGCCCCGCGAACCGGTGATCGAGGTCGACTCCCGCAAGTTCGACGGCGACCCGGTGCTGCTGTATCGGATGCTCGACTTCTACGCGAGAAATCCGCAGGCCCGGGCGGAGCTCGGGTCGGCCGCGGCGGCCGAGCGCGTGCACCGGGGCGACCTGAGCGACCCGGCCTGACGGCTGCCCGTCTTGCGCCGCAGTGCCACCCGACTGTGTTGCGGCTCACTGCTCCGGTATCGTCGTGGGCAAGAGATGGCACTCGGTGCCGTTCCTGCGAGAGATGGGACGTGAGATGAGCACTCCGGAACGGATCGTCATCGTCGACGGTGCGCGTACCCCGGTCGGCAGCTTCGGCGGCGCGTTCAAGGACGTACCGGCCCACGAGCTCGGCGCGACCGCCGCGAAGGCGGCCCTGCAGCGCGCCGGCGTGGCGGCCGGGGACATCGACGAGGTCGTCATGGGCTGCATCGGGCAGGTCGGCCCGGATGCCTACAACGCGCGTCGGGTCGCGCTGGCGGCGGGTCTGCCGGTCTCGGTGCCGGCGTACACCGTCAACCGGCTGTGCGGCTCGGGCCTGCAGGCGATCTGGTCGGCGGCGATGCAGATGCGCTGGGGCGGGGTGGATCTGGCCCTGGCCGGCGGCGACGAGAACATGTCCCGGATGCCGTTCTACGACTTCGGCGCCCGCTCCGGCTACAAGCTGGGCGACCGCACCCTCGTCGACGGCACCGTCGGGATGCTCACCGACCCGTTCCACGGCATCCACATGGGCGTCACCGCCGAGAACGTCGCCCGCGAGTACGGCATCAGCCGCGAGGCGCAGGACGAGTTCGCCGTCGAATCGCAGCGCCGCGCGGCCACCGCCGCCGCCCGCGCCGCGTTCGCCGAGGAGATCACCCCCGTCGAGATCGGCGGCCGCAAGCCCACCGTCGTCACCACCGACGAGCACCCCAAGCCCGACACCACCGTCGAGACCCTCGCGAAGCTGCGCCCGGCATTTCAGAAGGACGGCACGGTCACCGCCGGCAACGCCTCGGGCATCAACGACGGCGCCGGCGTCGTCGTCCTCGCCCGCGAGTCCGTCGCGCAGGAACGGGACCTGGGTGGGCTCGCGGTGATCGAGTCCGTCGCCACCGCCGCGCTCGAGCCGGAGCTGATGGGCTACGCGCCGGTCCTCGCCCTGCACAAGCTGTTCGAGCAGACCGGCACCACCCCGGCCGACATCGACACC
>NZ_WVTE01000030.1:0-16887 GCF_009939605.1 Rhodococcus sp. YH1
GCCCCGAACGGCTCGCTCCAGTAGAGGGCGCCGATCTCGAAGCCCTGCACCACGCCGGGCTTGCCGGGGGTGGCGACCTCGTCGGCCACCGGGTAGCCCAGCGGGCCGCCCTCCCAGCCCTGCCGCGCCCACTCGTCGCGGATGGCGCCGCGCACGGCGTGCGCCCCGGTCTGCGGGGTCCAGTAGATCGAGCCCTGCTGGAAGTGGTTGAACCGGCCGCGGCCGTCGGGGGTGCCGCGTTCCTCCGTGGTCGGGTAGCCGAGCGGGCCCCCCGGGCCGCCCGCGGCCTGGTAGGCCCCGCCGATCGCACCCGCCACCGGGCGGGCCCCGCCGTCGGTGGAGGAGAAGATCCGGCCGAAGCGGAAGTCCTGGACGCGCCCGCCCGCGACGGCGTACTCCGGCGTGAGGCAGTCGCCGATCCAGGGACCGGCGGCCGCTGCGTCGCCGATCGCGCCGGCGGCGCTGCAGTTAGGCTTCGTGACCTCCACTCCGAGGGCGTTGGCCAGCTGCGGCCACAGCTGGTGCAGCTCGAACTCCCAGTACGGCCACGAGTGGGTGCCCGACGGCCGGTAGACCACCTGCGCAGGGATGCCGATCTTGTTGAGCTTGGTGGCGAACGCCTGCGAGGTGAGCCGCGACAGGATCTCGAGGCCCATGCCGGCGTAGTTCGTGCTCACGCCCGGGATACCCGACGGCTGGTCGTACGGGCCGGTGCTGCCGCTGCCACTGGAGACGTACAGGCTCACGCCCTCGAGCTTGTCCGCCAGCAGGTACGGATCGTGGGCGGCCCACTGCTCGCCGCCGGGGGTACCCCACATGGCCGACGAATCGAAGCCGCCGGCGTCCTGCATCGCGTACTGGATGGCCTGCGGCATGCCCAGGGTGGTGGTGGTGAGGATGCCGGAGAGCGACCCCGCGAACTTGAAGAAGCCGGGGTTGCGCGCGGGCAGGAACATCGCAGCGGTGCCGCCCATCGACAGGCCGACGACGCCGCGGTCCTTCGTGGTGCGCCAGTTGCCCTCGAGGATCGGCGGGAGCTCCTTGGTCAGGAATGTCTCCCACTGGTAGTTGCGCCCGTTGTTCTGGTCCATCCAGTCGGCGTAGAAGCTGGACTGCCCGCCCACCGGCAGCACCACGTTGACATTCTTGTCCGCGAAGAAGGCCTCGGCGTCCGTCTCGATCGTCCAGCCGCTCTCGTCGTCGCGGGCGCGCAGGCCGTCGAGCATGTAGACGGCGGGGAACCGCGCCTCGGGTTCGATGTTCCAGTCCCGGGCGAGCAGCAGCTGCACCTGAATGGGGGTGCCCATGGCCGGCGAGTTCACCCACAGGGCCACGCGCCGGTCGGTCAGCCAGTCGACGCGCTGCACCGTGACCCCGGCCGGGGCCTGCACGGCGGTCGGCTCGCTGCGGTCCACCGGCTCCGCATACGCGGCCCCGGCCGCGAGAGTTCCGGCGACGAGGGGCGCGACGAGCGCGGCGGCGACCGCCCCGAGGACCCGACGGGCACGCGGCGCCGGCTGCTGGGCGCGCACGGTTCGACGTCCGCCAAGCACTGTTCGCATCGGCATCGCTCACTTTCTGCGTTGCTGGGGCGTCGGCGGGCGACCGGGCCCCGCGTCTCGAAGACTGTTTCTACACGTGAACGGACGCCGGGTGGGGGCGCCGCGCTGTGACGGGTGTGGTTTTTGTCAACGATCCGCGAAACGGCGCATGCCGCCCCTCGTCCCTCGCGGGTCGTGGGGCGGCATGCGTACCGTCAGTGTGCGCCGGGGAGTTCGGCGCGATCAGTAGGCGTTCAGTGCCTCGAGGATCTGGGGGCGAGCCTTCCACAGCTCCTCTTCCCAGTACTTCCAGGAGTGCGTGCCGCGCGCCGGGAAGTCGAAGCGGGCCTGGATGCCGAGGGTGGCCAGCTTGATCTGGAAGGCGCGGGTCTGGGCGAGCGCGAGCGCCTCGAGGCCCATGGCGTTGGCCGTGTTGTAGACACCGACCAGGCCCTGCGGGGTGTCGTGCTGGCCGGGCAGGCCGCTGGCGGCCGAGATGTACATCGACAGGCCGGCGAGCTTCGGCGCGAACACGAACGGGTCGTTGCGCAGCCACGCCGGGCTCCACGGCGGGCCCCACATCGAGTCGACGTTGAAGCGGCCGGCGTCGAGCATCGCGACGCGGATGGCCTCACGCATGCCCGGGGCCGACAGGTTCAGGTAGCCGGAGAGCGACGAGGCGAACTTGAACTGGTCGCGGTGGTAGGCCGCCAGGGTCAGCGCGGCGCTGCCGCCCATCGAGAGGCCGAGGATGCCGTTGTTGCTGCGCGAGACGCCGCGGGTGGCGAGGTAGTCCGGCAGCTTCTCCGTCAGGAACGTCTCCCACTTGTAGGTGACGTCCTGGCCGTTGAGATTGCTGGGCGCGTACCAGTCCGTGTAGAAGCTCGACTGGCCGCCGACCGGCATCACCAGGGTGACGTTGTCGTTGGCGAACTGGTCGCGGGCGTTGGTCTCGAAGCTCCAGGCGTTCGCGTCGTCGCGGGCACGCAGGCCGTCGAGCAGGTACAGCGCCGCGTCACCGCCGCGGGCGGCCCACTGGATCTGCACCTTGATCGGGCCCATGTCGGAGTCGACGAAGACTTCCTCGAAACCGCCGGCCGGTGCCCGATGCGAGATCGGGGCGGCGGCTGCGGGAGCGGCGAGCGCGGCGGTGCTTCCGGCGACGCCGGCGGCAACCGGCAGAACGAGGGCTGCGGCACCCACGCCGAGCACGCGCCTGCGGAGGCGCTGCGACAACCTCGGGACAAAACGCATGAACAATGCTCTCTTTCTCGATCTGCGGCGTCCGCGTGCGCGTCCCCCGTCGGATACCGGCGGCGACGACCGAGCGGGCCGTCGCAAGTCACACTGCGGTCAAGACTGTAAAGGACACCGTGAGCTCTGACAAACCCCCGGTAACCCAGGTCAACGAACCGTGTGTCGGCTTCGATATCGGCCTGCACCCCCGATGCGTTACACATCCGTTATCGACTGTGATCATACCGAGATACGCCCGGCGGACCGCACGGGCCCACCGGGGCGAAAACGACATCGATGTAATTCGCGGGCCGGACGACCGCGTCAGCCCCCGTCGCGCGGGGGCGGAAGCGCGAGGCCGCAGCGCTGGATCTCGTATTTCGGCACCCGGTCGAAGCGGTAGTCCGCATAGTCGAACGCGTTGCGGAAATTCCGCTTGAACAGTGGCCACGTCAGTTCCGCGCGGGAGGACGCGAGCAGTTCCTGCGTCTGCGGGCACGTCAGCGCCACCTGCGCCTGCGCCACCCAGTCCTCGTCCAGATAGGCCGGCAGCCACGGGTGCACGTCCACCATTCCCGTGTCGGCGACGACCCAGTCGGGGTAGAGCAGCTTGTCGTGCCCGATGCGCCCGTCCTCGAGCCGCTCGGTGTGCGCCGCCAGCGGGTACGCCAGCCCCATCTGGTCGAGCACCTGCACGTCGAGCCCGACGTTCATGCTGGTCATGCCGAGGTTGAGGAAGTAGACCGTGTGGCCGGCTCCGCCCGGCGGCACCGGCCCCGGCGGCGGCACGACGTCCCATGCGTCGAACGACGGTGTCGGCAGCAGCAGCCCGCCGTCGGGGGTGTTGGAGATCGCCTCGACCATCGCCCGCATGCGCGGGTAGTCGAGGTAGTCCTCGGCCCGGACGGGATGCAGGTGGCCCGTGTTGAGGGCGTAGAACGCCCGCTCGTCGACGATCCCGGAGCGGCCCACCACCGCACCCTCGGGCATGCCGGTGGTGTTCGCAGCGATCGCCGACCACACCACCACACCGAGCCACAGCACCCCCGCCGCCCCCGCGACGGCCGTCGCGCGAGTGCGGCCGATCTCGGCCCGCTGCGGAACCCGCAACGGAATCACGGCGACGGGAATGAGCAGACAGAACAACGGCGGCAGCAACACCCGGCCGTGCATGAAATCGCCGCCGACGCGAAGGGCGTACAGCGTGAGCAACAATGCGGCGCCGAGCATGAAGACGACCACGGCCGCGGGGGTGCGCAGCGCGCGCTGTGCGCGCGCCGGAAAGGACCCGTCCCTGTGACGGAATTCACGTTTCGGCGCGTCCTGTTCGCGGGGTCCCCGGTACCGCCACGCGAGCGCGGCACCGAGCAGCAGGAGCAGCAGCGGCAGCCACAGCAGGTACGGGCTCACCAGGTTCCCGAGGTACTCGAAGCCCTGCGCCCACTTCGCCCCGCCCGCGTCCTTGGCCACCGCCGTGTTCGGATAGGGCAGACCGTAGTAGCCCATCCGCCAGATCTGATAGCCCACCGGCACGGCACCGGCCACCGCCACCACGGCGACCCGCACCCGCCACGTGAGTCCGGCCGCGAGGAACAGCATGAGCAGGGCCGGAAGAGCGAGAAGCGCCAGTTCGGGGCGCACGAGCGGCCCGAGACCGGCGACGAACGCCGTCGCCAGCACCGACGGGGTCGACGGCAACCCCGGCACCGTCGCCCACCGCACGAGCAGCAGCCACAGCAGGGCGATCCAGCAGATCACCAGCCCGCTCTCGAGTCCGGAGGTGGCGAAGTCCCGGGCCGGGGGCACCGCGATGTAGACGAACATGCCGGCGGGCACCAGCAGGAACGTGGCACCACTGCCCCGCAGCCGCCCCCGGTACAGCCGGCCAGTGCCGAGCATCGCCAGCACCACCGCCGCGGTCGACAGCACGAGCGCCGTGGCAAGCACCACGTACTCGAGCCGCACCCCGCTGAGCCGGCCCGCCGCGTACACGAGATACGTCCACAGGGTCGACGTGTTCGCCTCGACCCGGTCGCCGGCGTTGAACACCGGGCCGTTGCCGGCCAGCAGGTTGCGCACGGTGCGCAGCACGATCAGGCCGTCGTCGGCGATCCAGCGACGCTCCCACGCGCCCCAGAACATCAGCAGGGCCGTCAGCGCGACTCCGCCGGAGAACACCGCGGTCGGCACCCACGGCCGCATGCCGCCCCGGCCCGCCGGCCGGGGCCGGCGGGCCGGGGCGCCGAGATCCTCGTCGAGGTCAGAAGAGGTAGACAGCACCGCCGACCGCCCCGATCCAGGCCAGCGCGAGGAGTTGCAGCACCCGGTCCTTCAGGGCGATCTCCTCCGGTTCGCCGGCCTCCCCGCCGTCCACGTCGACCGCGTACCGCAGGATCGCGATCACGAACGGAATCATCGAGATCGCGAACCAGTTGGTGTCGTTGGCCTGGTCGCGCTCGAACGCCCACAGGCCGTAACAGATGACGACCGCCGTCGCCGACAGCGTCCACACGAACCGCAGGTAGGTGCCCGTGTAGTACTCGAGCGACTTGCGGATCTTCGCGCCGGTCCGCTCCGCGAGCCGCAGCTCCGCGTACCGCTTGCCGGCCGCCATGAACAGCGAGCCGAATGCCATGATCAGCAGGAACCACTGCGACAGCAGGATCTCCGCGGCCACGCCACCGGCGATCGCCCGGATGAGGAACCCGGAGGAGACGATGGCGATGTCCAGCACCGGCTGGTGCTTGAGCCCGAAGCAGTAGGCCAGCTGGACGGTGATGTACACCGCCATCACCACCGCGAGCTGCCAGTTCGCCAGGAACGACAGGCCGATCGAGCCGACGAGCAGCACCACCGCCATGCCGTAGGCCAGGTTCACCGGCAGCACGCCGGCGGCGATCGGGCGGAACCGCTTCGTGGGATGGGCGCGGTCGGCCTCGACGTCCATCGCGTCGTTGACCAGGTAGATGCCCGACGCGGCCATGCAGAACACCACGAAGGCCAGGGCGACCGGGATCAGGACGTCCAGCTCGGTCGCCGAGCCGGCCGCGAGGGGCGCGGCCAGCACCAGCACGTTCTTCACCCACTGCCGGGGGCGAACCGCCTTGACGATGCCCTCGGCCAGATTCTTCGGAGGCGCCGCGACGGCTACCGGTTCCTCGCTCATCTCTCTCCAAACTTCTTCTCGGCCCGCACGACGGCCGCGGCGGACGCGGCGCCGAGCGCGGCGCCCGCCAGCACGTCCGTCGGATAGTGGACGCCGAGCACGAGGCGGGACAGCAACATCGGCGGGACCAACACCGCCGGTAAGGGTAGCCCGGTCAGCCGACCGAGCAGCACGGCAGCGGCCGTCGTCGAGGTGGCGTGCGAGGACGGGAAGCTGAGCCGGCTCGGGGTCGACACGTTGACCCGGATGGTCGGGTCCACGGGCCGGGGACGCCGCACGACCCGCTTGACCACGATGGACGCGGCGTGGGCGCCCACGGCGCCGACCGCGACCCCGGCCCACCGCCGCCGGCGCGGGCGGTCGACCAGTGCGCCGACGCCGCCGATCACCGCCCAGCCGAGGGCGTGCTCACCGAAGTGCGACAGCCCACGGGCCGCGGCGATCGCTCCCGGCCGGGAGCCGACCGTGGCCTGCACGGCCTGCAGCACCTGGATCTCCGCCTCGGTGGTCGGCCATTCACGACTCGAAGACACGCTCCCACTCCTCCTTGCTCGTCAGGGCGGGAACCGCGGCCTGGTACTCGTTCTTCAACTCGGGGAACCTGCGTGCCAGCTCGCGGCGCAGCCGCACGGCCTCGGACAGCAGAGCCTGTGCCTGCCGAGGGTCGCGCTTACGGTAGACGACGCCGCGCCCGTCCGCGGTGGTCACGGTCACACCGTCCACCTGCGACAGCAGGAACCAGCGGGCGTCGAGGGTCGGCACGTTCAGCTGCGGACGCTGGTGGTGTTCCGGATGCGCCGGCCGCACGTTGTGCACCAGGCCCTTGGCGAGCCGCACCATCTTGCGCACCGCCCCGCGCGGCTCGCCGACCGCCCCGACCTCGGCGCCGGACGGCAGCGGCAGCTCGGTCGACGACGGCAGCACCACGGCGTCGGAGAACCGCTTGCGCAGCGCGTGCACCTCCCCGAGCGCGGTGGGCAGCAGTTCGAACAGGCGGTCCGGGCCGGCGAGAAAGTCCTCGATCGCCTTGTTCTGGATCGCCACCGTCGAGTACTCGAGGCACAGCAGGTGCTTGAGCGTGGCCTTGACGGTGTCGAGCACCAGGCCGCGTCCGTCGCCCGGCATGTGCAGGGCCGCCACGACGAGGCGGTTGCGCAGGTGGAAGTACGCCTGCCAGTCGATGGCGTCGTCCTTGTCGCTCCACGCCATGTGCCAGATCGCGACGCCCGGCATGGTGACGGTCGGGTAGCCGGCGGCGCGGGCCCGCAGCCCGTACTCGGCGTCGTCCCACTTGATGAACAGCGGCAGCGGCTGACCGATCTCCTCGGCCACCTGCCGCGGGATCATGCACATCCACCAGCCGTTGTAGTCGACGTCGATGCGCCGGTGCAGCAGACGCGACTGCTCGCGGTCGCGCAGCGGCTTGGTGGAGAAGTCGTGGTCGTACTCGACGTTCGGCGCGGCCGTCCACATGAAGTCGGCGCGGTTGATCACCTCGCCCATCGTGTGCAGGTGGCTGCGTTCCTGCAGGTTGAGCATCTGGCCGCCGACGAGCATCGGGCTCTTGGCGAACCGGGACAGCGCCAGCGCGCGCAGGACCGAGTCCGGTTCCAGCTCGATGTCGTCGTCCATGAACAGGATGTACGGGCAGTCGGTGGTCTTCAGCGCCTCGTACATGATGCGGCTGTAGCCGCCCGAACCGCCGAGGTTGCCCTGGTCGTGGATGGCGAGCCGGTCGCCGAGCGCGGCCGCCGCCGCGGTGAAACCGGGCTCGTCGCGAACCTTCCGGGTGCCCTGGTCCGGGATGATCACGGCGTCCACGACGTCGAGGACCAGCGGATCGGAGGCGAGGGCGACGAGGGCCTTCACGCAGTCCGTGGGGCGGTTGAAGGTGGGGATGCCCACGGCGACGGACGCCTCGCCGGGTGCCTCGACCGGCGCGTACCAGCCCGCCGAGCGCAGCGTGACGTCCGAGTCGGTGGTGATGTCGAACCAGATCCAGCCACCGTCCTCGAACGGGCCGAGATCGATCTCGAACTCGACCGTCGCGGCGTCGTCCCCGGCGGGGGCGCCGCCGGAGAACTCGCGGCCCTCGACGTGGATGCGGCTCGCGTCGGCCTTCGAGCGGTACACGTCGGCCCGGCCGTGGCCGGTGAGCTCGAGCCGCAGCACCACGGAGGTGAGCGTGCTCCACCGTCGCCAGTAGCTCGCCGGGAAGGCGTTGAAGTAGGTGCACATCGACACTTCGGACTCGGCGCCGATGTTCAGCGACGTCCGGCCGACGGCGTGCGCGCGCCGTGCGTTGGTCGGCGATTCCTCCAGGTAGAGGGTGCGCACGTCGAGCGGTTCACCCGGGCGCGGCAGGATCACCCGCTGCAGCAGTGCCCTGCCGAGCAGCTCGGATTCCGGCGCGACGGGCTCGGCCAGCTGGTGCCGGGCGCTCACGAGGCGTCCCCCGCCAGCGGCGTGCCCGACTCGAAGTACGGGAGGAGGGCGTTGTCGAACATGCTCAGCGCGCTCGCGATGGCCATGTGCATGTCGAGGTACTGGTAGGTGCCGAGCCGGCCGCCGAACAGCACCTTGTTCTCCGCGGCCTCCCGCTTGGCCCGCTCCCGGTAGGCCGAGAGCGTGGCCCGGTCCTCCGGGGTGTTGATCGGGTAGTACGGCTCGTCGTCGTTGCCGGCGAAGCGCGAGTACTCGCGCATGATCACCGTCTTGTCCGTGGGGTAGCCGTCCCGCTCGGGGTGGAAGTGCCGGAACTCGTGGATGCGGGTGTAGGGCACGTCGGCGTCGTTGTAGTTCATCACCGGGGTTCCCTGGAAGTCGCCGGTGGGCAGCACCTCGGTCTCGAAGTCGAGGGTGCGCCAGCCGAGGCGGCCCTCGGCGTAGTCGAAGTAGCGGTCGAGCGGCCCGGTGTAGACGACGGGGGCGCCGGGGCTCGCGGCGCGGATCTCGTCGCGCACCTCGAACCAGTCGGTGTCGAGCCGCACCTCGATCTTCTCGTCCTTCGCCATGTTCTCGAGCCACGCGGTGTAGCCGTCGACGGGCAGGCCCTCGTAGGTGTCGTTGAAGTACCGGTTGTCGAAGGTGTAGCGGACCGGCAGGCGGGTGATGTTGCCGGCGGGCAGTTCCTTCGGGTCGGTCTGCCACTGCTTGGCGGTGTAGTCGCGCACGAACGCCTCGTAGAGCGGCCGGCCGATCAGGGAGATGGCCTTCTCCTCGAGGTTCTGCGCCTCCGCGGTGTCGATCTCGGCGGCCTGCTCCTTGATCAGGGCACGCGCCTCCTCGGGGCTGAAGTACCGGCCGAAGAACTGGGACACCAGCCCGAGACCCATCGGGAACTGGTAGGCCTGGCCCTTGTGCATCGCGAACACGCGGTGCTGGTAGTTCGTGAAATCGGTGAACTGGTTCACGTAGTCCCACACCCGCTTGTTGGAGGTGTGGAACAGGTGGGCGCCGTACTTGTGGATCTCGATGCCCGTCTCGGGCTCGGGCTCCGAGTAGGCGTTGCCGCCGAGGTGGTGGCGGCGCTCGACGACGAGAACGCGTTTGCCGAGTTGCGTGGCGGCACGCTCGGCGATCGTCAGTCCGAAGAACCCGGAGCCGACGACGATCAGGTCGTACTCACGGGTGGCAGGCTGGGGCGAGGGTGCAGCAGTCACGGAAGACCAGGGTAGGCGACCCGCGGGGCCGTGCGCGTTTCCGGTAGCGGGAGCGACCGGAAACGCGCACGGGTCAGGCCAGGTGGGCCCGCAGGGCGGACCGGACGAATTCCGCACCCGCCGGGCCGCCGTAGTTCGCGGCGAAGCGCTCGTCCGCGACGTACATCTCTGCCAGCCCCAGGACGTACTCCCGGTTCGGCTCCTCCCCGTGGCCCGGGGTACCGGGGATGCTGCCGAGCCACGCGACGTGGCGACGGGCCAGGTCCTGCCCCTCCGGGCCGGCCGGATCGAGACCGGCGGCCGCGGCGGCCGTCCAGTCCGCGCCCAGGCGGGCCGCGACGGACTTCCAGTCGTCGCGCTCGGCCTCGCTCATGCCACGCCACCAGCGGTCACTACTGTCGTAGGCGTCCTGGCCCCAGCGTTCGATCACCTCGTCGCGGTACTGCGTGTGGTCGAATCCGTCGAACACTTCGTTCGCCATCAGTTCCTCTCCTCTCTCGGTTCTGCGGATGGTGGTGCGCACCGACTCGATCTGCCGGGCCAGCCGCCGCTGCTCGTGCTCGAGCAGTTCCAGATGCACGCGCAGCGCCGCGGTGGCGTCGCGATGGCCGTCGAGCACCTCGGCGACGGCCGGCAGTCCCAGGCCGAGGTCGCGCAGCAGCAGGATGCGCTGCAGCCGGACCAGGGCGTCGGCGTCGTAGAACCGCATGCCGCCCGGGCCGGTGCGACTGGGCTCGAGCACGCCCACGTCGCCGTAGTGCCGCAGGGTGCGGCTGGTGACGCCGGCCGCGCGGGCCAGTTCCTGGATGGACCATTCGCCTTTCATCGCGGGCCTCTCTCGTCGGGTACGCCCAGGATGCGTCTTGACGTCGCGTCAACGTCAAGCCCGTTCGGATCCCGTTCGTCCGGATCGGCGCCTACGGTTTCCCTGGACGCTCCGGCCGGAAGGAGAAACGGTATGACGCTGATCGGCGGACTGCCCGCTCACCCGCTGCTCGTGCACGCGGTCGTCGTGCTGGTGCCTCTGGTGTCGACGGGGCTGATCCTGTGCGCGCTGTGGCCGGCCGCGCGCCGGCACCTCCTGTGGCCGGTCGTGGTGCTGGCGGCCGCGGCGCTGGTGCTGACGCCGCTCACCGCCGAGACCGGCGAGCAGCTCGCCGGCGCCCTGGGCGACACCCCGCTGATCGAGGCCCACGAGGAACTCGGCGAGACCATGACCCTCGTCGTCGCGCTGTTGTTCGCCGCGACGGCGCTGCTCGCGGGGGCGCACATGCTGCGCGGCCGCGGCGACGGCGGCGGGCGACGAGCCCTGACCGTCGTCGCGGCGGTGCTGGCCGTCGTCGCCGCGGTGGGCGCGACGGTGCAGACCGTCCGGGTCGGCGAGTCCGGCGCCGAGGCCGTGTGGACCGGCCGCGTGCCCCCCGCGACGGCCGACTGACGGAGAGATTCGACGCGCGTTCACCGCGGCGCCCGGCGCCGTTGCCGCACCCGTCGCCGCGTCCCGGCTCAATGAGAACGGTGCGCATCGTTCAGCTCGCCAACTTCTACGGCCCCCGGTCGGGCGGCCTGCGCACCGCGCTGCACCAGTGGGGCGGCGGGTACAGCGCGCGGGGGCACGACGTCACGCTGATCGTGCCCGGACCCCGTCGCGGCGAGGAACTGCTCGGCAACGGGGTCCTGCGGATCACCGTGCCGGCACCGGTCGTCCCGTGGACCGGCGGGTACCGGGTGGCCGACCCGCGGCGCGTCGCGGACGTGCTGCGCGGCCTGCGGCCCGACGCGGTGGAGGTGTCGGACCGGTTGACGCTGCGCGGATTCGGGCGGTGGGCGCGCCGGCGCGACGTGCGCAGCGTCGTCGTCTCCCACGAGCGCCTCGACCGTCTCCTCGGCCAGGTGCTGCCGGCGCCGGTCGCCCGGCGGGCCGCCGACCTGGCCAACCGGCGGATGGCCACCGACTACGACACGGTGGTGTGCACGACGGAATTCGCGAGCACGGAGTTCACCCGCATCGGCACGCCGAATCTGGTGCGGGTGCCGCTCGGCGTGGACCTGGACCGCTTCCACCCCGCCCGCCACGACCGCCGCCTGCGCGAGCGGCTCCTACCGGACTCGTCCCGGCTGCTGCTGCACTGCGGCCGGCTGTCCGTCGAGAAGAAGGTGGAGCGCAGCATCGACGCGGCGCGCCTGCTGCACCGGCGCGGGCACGACGTCCACCTGGTCGTCGCCGGCGACGGGCCGCGACGTCACGCCCTGGAGCACAAGGCGAAAGGGCTCCCGGTGACGTTCACCGGATTCATCGGCGACCCCGATCGGCTGGCCGCGCTGTTCGCCACCGCCGACGTCTCGCTGGCCCCGGGACCGCACGAGACGTTCTGCCTGTCGGCGCTCGAATCGCTGGCCGCCGGCACCCCGGTGGTGGCGTCGCGGTCGTCGGCGCTCACCGAGATCCTCACCCCCCAGTGCGGGGTACTGTCCGCCGACCGCGACGCGGCCTTCGCCGACGCGATCGACGAATTGCTGGGCGCCCCCGACCTTTTCCTGCGCCGCTCGGCGCGACGTCGCGCCGAGCAGTTCGGGTGGGCGACGTCGGTGGACAGGATGCTCGCGGTCCTCGGCGACCCCGGGCACCCGGCCGGAACCGCGCGGTAGGCCGGCCGGACGAGATCGCCGCCAGCGCAGCCCCACCCGTCCACACGCCGGCGGCGGCGAGGGCGGTCGCGGAGAACGACGAGGCCGTCGCGGCGATCTGCGGCCCCAGCCCCGCGCCGACGAACAGCGCGCAGGTGTAGAGCGCCGTCCCGGCACCACGGTGCGGGCCCGAACGGTCGAGCACGAGGGCGATCAGAGCGGGGGCGATCACCGCCACGCAGAACGTGATCGCGGCGAAGGCGGCCACCGGCGCGTCCTGCGCCACCGTCGCGCAGGCCGCCGCCACGAGGAGGAAGACGACGATGCGGTGCCCGGTCCGGATCCGGCCGAGCAGACCCGACAGCAGCGGTGCCGCGACGATCGCCGGCAGCGCCGACGCCCGGAAGACCAGCAGCTCGTCGGGATCCGCCACCACGGCGAAGCGTTGGACGCCGGTGTGGAGTGCCACGAAACCGGCCAGCACCGTGGCGGTGACCGCCAGCACGGCGACGGTGCGTGCCGATCCGAGCAGCGCGACGGCCCCCGTCACCGGCTGCGGCCCGGGTCGCGGCGGTGGTTCGTCGTCGACCGCGGCGAGCACCGCCACCGTCGCCACGGCGAACAGGACAGCACCGATCCCGAAGAACCACCGCCATCCGGCGAGCGCGGACACGGCCTGGGCGGCGATCTGCCCGAGGACGACGGACGCGAGGAAGGACCCGGTGAGCACCGACAGTGCCGTCGCCCGGCGAGCCACCGCGATCCGGGTGCCGACGTACGCGAAGGCGGCAGGCGCGAACGCCGCGGCCACCGCGCCCTGCAGCACCCGCGCGGCGATCATCCACGTCGCGTCCCGGGCGGTGGCGACCAGCACGGTGGCCGGGACGAGCGCACCCAGACCCGTCAGCAGGGTCCGCCGCGGTCCGATGCGGTCGACGACGGCGCCCCAGGCGAGGAACCCCACCGCATAGGCGATGCCGAACGCGGTGTGGGTCACGGTGACCCGCTGCGCGTCGAGGCCCAGGTCGTCGGCGAGGACACCGAACACGGGGATCACGGCGTAGAGCTGGGACAGCACGAGCACCGCGAGGAGTCCGAGCAGTACGACGACCGGGAGGAACGCCGCCACGGCATCCCCCTCGCCGGACGACCGGTCCCGGGGCGAGGCGAGATCCGGCTCCGTCATTCGGGCAGCCCCAGCACGACCTTCCCGAGCACCCCACCCTCGACCGCCTCGTGCGCCGCCGCCACCTCGTGCAGGGGGAACCACACCGTCGGCAACGGGGTGAGCGCGCCGTCCTCGAGTGCCGCCGTGATGCCGCGCACCGCGTCCTCCTGGGCTCGCGGACCGATGGTGTAGACGAGCAGGAAATGGGTTCGGAGGTTCCGGGCCATCAACCGCTGCACGGGAATCGGCGGCGGTTCGGGTTCGGGGGCGTACACGACGACGGTGCCGTGGTCGGCGAGCACCTTGAGGTCGAGGTCGAGGTTGCGTCCCAGGGCGAGTTCCAGAATGCGCCCGACGCCGTCCGGCGCGGCGGCCCGCAGCGCCGCGGCGGCCTCGGAGCTGCGGTAGTCGACCACCACGGACGCCCCCGCCGCGCGCGCGAGCCGTGCCTTCTCGTCCGTGCTCGCCGTGGCCAGCACCGTGGCACCGGCCCGGCTCGCCAGCTGCACGGCCGCATTCCCCACCGCGCCGGCCCCGCCCGCCACCAGCACGGTCGCACCGTCGAGCGGACCGTCCGCGAACAGGGCGTGCCATGCGGTCATGAACGGGATGCCGAGCCCGGCGGCGAGCTCGTCCCCGACGTGCTCGGGCAGGTTCACCGCCTGCCGATCGGGGACACACGTCCACTGGGCTGCGGTGCCGTGCCGGCGCCGCCACGCGGCGTTCCACACCCACACCCGGGAACCGATGCGGCCGGGATCGGCACCCGGCCCCACTGCGTCGACCACTCCGACGCCGTCCGAGTGCGGGATCTGCCACTGCAGCGGCGTCCCCCGGCCGTGCAGCCGGGCCCGCCAATCGGACGGGTTGACCGCGGACAGCCGGAGGCGGACCCGCACCTCCCCCGGCCCGGGCTCCGGCCGCGGCATCCGGCGAACGTCGAGCACGTCCCGGGCCGCGCCGAGGCGCTCGTACACCGCCGCGAGCATGTCCGGCACCGTCAGACTCCCGCCCGTGCGGTCTCGATGCGGGTGTCGAGGGTGGCGTACTCGTCGAGCGCCCGGGCAACGGCGACGTCGACCGGCAGCACCGGGGTGAAGCCGAAGAGCTCGGTGATCCGCTCCAACCGGGCCGGCAGGTCACCGCCCACCACGTGGAACGGAATCGCCAGTTCCGCCATGATCTCCTCGAGCATGCGGTCGGCCCGGGCACGGAAGTGCTCGTTGACCGGACGATGCCCGTCCGCGCTGAGCGGCAGCTCGTTGGGCAGGTGCACGAAGGCGTCGAACGTCTCCTTCACGTGCCGCTTGAACGCCTTGCCCAGTTCGGCGACGACGTCCTCGAAGTAGGCCAGTTCGGGCGTGCGCGGCACGGGTACCCCTTCGCCCAGGCCCACCGACTCGTTCGGGTTGATGCCGTAGGTGACCCGGACGGAGCCGTAGATCCACTCCTGCAGCGACGAACCGTCGGAGATGAACCCGTCCCACAGGTTCCGTTCGTGGATCGCCCGATCGACGTGCCGGACGACGATCATCTGCAGCAGCTCCGCGGACGTGCATTCCTCGAGCGTCTTCCCGGGGGCGGCCTCGGGGAGGATCTCCCGCATCGTCTTCGCCCGGGTACGGGGGATGCCCGTGTACTCGGACAACGCGATGGAGGTCAGTGTCTTTCCGGAGGAATAGGTTCCCGAGATTCCCAAGCGCATTGCGCGTGCCTTTCCGTCGCGGTGTTCGCGGTGGTCAGAAGTTGGCCGCGAGCTTCTGTGCGTGCGCCACATGGCCGGCCAGGTCCTCGTCGGGGGCGCCGGTCAGAACGGTCGGGGCGAACCGGACGACCTCGGTGTCGGTGATGCCGACGAAGCGCAGCCAGTCGTCGAAGAAGGTGGTGGCGAAGTCCGCGCCGAACTCGAGCGGCACGCCCGGCGCGTAGACCCCGCTGGTGTAGACGGCGAGAGCCCGCTTGCCGGTCAGCAGCCCCTCGTATCCGGTGGCGGGGTCGAAGCCGAACGCCCAGCCGGGCTGCGTGACGATGTCGATCCACTGCTTGAGGACGTACGGCACACCCGCGTTCCACATCGGCACGTTGAACACGTACACGTCGGCCGCCGCGAACCGGTCGAACACGGCCCGGGCCGCGTCCCACGCCGCCTTCTGCTCGGCGGTCTGTTCCTGACCGCCGAAGACGGCCATCTTGGCGTCGGCGGCGACCGTGCCGAACTCCGGCAGGTCCGCGGAGAACAGGTCGAGGGTGTCGACCTCGAGGTCGGGCCGGCGATCCGCCAGCGCCTCGACGAAGGCCCGTGCGATGGCGAGGGACTGGCTGTGTTCGCCACGGGCAGAGGCGTTCACATGCAGGAGCTTGGTCATCGGGATCCTCTCGGAAGATGTCGTCGCAGGCCGCGGGTGCCGACGAGCAGGCCGCCACCCGCACACGCAGCTAGGCTGCAGGGGACAGCATCATCCGCGTGCCGCGGCAGCTCAAGACGGCACTTTCGAGTGCCTCGGGCACCTCGAGGTTCCCGGGCTGCGGCGGGGCGCGGGTGCGGGGAACGGTTACGGGGGAATTCGATGACGACGACCGCCGGTGAACGACGCGAGCGGGAGAAGGCCCGGTACAGCATCTACCTGGCCGGATGCCCGGCACGTCAGGTGCTGGAGACCTTGAGCAACAAGTGGGCGACGCTGATCCTGTCGGCCCTGACGGACGGCCCGCGGCGGCACAGCGAACTGCGCCGCACGATCGCCGGCGTGAGCCAGAAGATGCTCACCACCACGCTGCGGACCCTCGAGCGTGACGGTGTCGTGGAGCGGACGGTGACGCCGTCGGTCCCGCCGCGGGTGGACTACCGCCTCACGCCCCTCGGCGAGTCCCTGGTCCCGATCGTCGCCGAGATCAAGGACTGGGCGGAGTCGAACATCGCCGACATCCTGGTGCATCGCGAGGAGTACGACCGCGCGACCCGCAACACCGGGTGACGTGGTCCGCCGCACCGACTCCCTGTGATTTCGAACGCAGTCGACGCCCGCGACGGCGGGCGGCATTGACCTGCCGCACCGTCGTCGATTGGATTCACGCCTGTGAACGCGACGTCGAAGGAAAATCGCAGAACCGAGCTGAGCATCTTCCTCCGTCGGCACCGGGCCCGGCTGTCGCCCTCGGATGTGGGCCTCGTCGCCTCGGGCCGGCGGCGCACGCCCGGTCTTCGCCGTGAGGAGGTCGCCGCGCTCGCGAACGTCGGGCTCTCCTGGTACACCTGGCTCGAGCAGGGCCGACCCATCAACGTCTCATCCCAGGTGCTCGACGCGATCTCGCGCGCCTTGCGCCTCGACGACGCGGAGCGGATCCACCTGCGGCTGCTCGCGGGTGTGCCCGACCGGTCTCCGAACACGCACCAGTGCCGGTTGACGATGTAGGCCGGCTCGCGGAAACCGTCGACGATGTACTGGAGCAGATCGTCGCGAACTGTGCTGCGCTGCTGCGTGTTCG
>NZ_WVTE01000298.1:0-11684 GCF_009939605.1 Rhodococcus sp. YH1
CGTAGGCGAGCTGGAAGCGCTGCTGCGTGACGGCGGTGGTGGCGGTGGTCATGTCGTGTCCTTCCGGGTGGATCAGGGGTGGCCGCCGTCGACGGTGACGATGGAGCCGGTCGTGAAACTCGAGGCGTCGCTCGCGAGGTAGAGGGCGGCGCCGACGATCTCGTCGGGCTGTCCGCCGCGCTTGGCGGCGAAGCGCTGCGCCCGCTGGGAGAACGCCTCCATGTCCCACGAGTTGCTCACGTCCGTGAGGAAGGTGCCGGCCATGATTGCGTTGCTGCGCACCGTGGGACCGAACGCGTGCGCCATGCCGATCGTAACGGCGTTGAGTCCGGCCTTGGCGGCGGCGTAGGGAAGGATGTCCGGCCTGGGGTGCACGGACCCGGCGCTGGAAATGTTGATAATGGATCCGCCGTCGCCCTGCGCCATGCGGGTTCCGACGAGTGCCGCGAGCCGGAACGGGCCCTTGAGGTTCACCCCGATCACTTTGTCGAACAGCGTTTCGCTGACGGTGTCGAGACTGTCGTACAGCGGGGACATGCCCGCGTTGTTGATCAGCACGTCGATCTTCCCGAAGTGACCGTAGGCCGCCTCGACGAGTTCCTCGATCGATTCCCATCGTCCGACGTGGAACGAATGCGCAAGCGTCTTGCGTCCCGTCTCCTCGGTGATCTCGTCGGCGGTGGCCTGGCAGGAGGCCAGGTCACGGCTGGCGATGACGACGTCGCAGCCGGCGCGAGCCAGCCCGAACGCCATGGCGCGGCCGAGGCCCCGGCTGCCGCCGGTGACGATCGCCGTGCGGTCGGTCAGATCGAACGCGCGGACGGGGTCGAACCCCGGGCGGGTCCGGCCGGTTGTTGAATCGGTCATCGAGTTCCTCCACTGGTCCTGGTTGACGGTACCCAATTCCTTGCTATTGTGATCATAGATTAGCGGATAGTGATCCAGTTCACGACAATGGCCGAGACCGCGCCGAGTCACACCGCCGTGTCGCACCCGGTGGATCGGACGCATCGCCAGAACGGAGTACAAGGTGAGTGACGACCAGCAGGACCTGTTCGCCCTGCCGCAGCGGTACCTCGACCTCCAGCGGGAAGCCCGGGACCTCGCGGCCGAGTGCGCCGACATCGCTGCGCGCGCCGACGAGGCGGACAGCTTCGATCCGGACGTCCGCAAGCGGCTGACCGCGTCCCGGCTCACCGAGGTCGTCGTGCCGGCTGCCTACGGTGGTCGCTTCGAGAAGGTCGACTCGCTCGCGGTGACCATCGTGCGCGAGGCCCTCGCCGCCGAGTCGGCCCACCTCGACTCCATGTTCGGGATGCAGGGCATCGGCAGCTACTGCATCAGTGTCGGCGGCTCCGAGGAACTCAAGGCGGAGTGGCTGCCCAAGGTGGCCCGGCTCGAGGCCGTGGCCGCGCTCGGCCTGACGGAGCCGCACGTCGGCTCCGATCTCAAGGCACTCAGCACCACCGTCGTCGAGCGCGACGGCAAGCTGATCGTCGACGGGCACAAGTCCTTCATCACCAACGGCGGCGACGCGGACTTCTACAGCATCCTCGCCCGCGAGGGCGACGGATACTCCCTCGTGCTGGTCCCGGCCGACGCGCCCGGCCTGCGCATCGAGCGCCCGCACCAGATCATCGCGCCCCACGTGCTCAGCGACGTCATCCTCGAGAACGTCGAGGTACCGGTCGGCAACCGCATCGGGGAACCGGGCAAGGGCTTCGGGCTCGTCCTCGCCACCCTCGCCACGTTCCGCGTGTCCGTGGCCGGCGCCGCCGTCGGCGTGGCCCAGGCCGCGCTGGACGAGGCGGTCGCCCACGCCAAGACCCGGGAGGGCTTCGGCGTCAGCCTCGCGCGTCTCGGATCGGTGCCCGAGCACCTCGCCTCCTGCTGGACCGACATCGAGATGGCGCGCTCGCTGACCTACCGCGCGGCCGCCGCGTCGGCCCGCGACGCACGCGCCAATCTGCACCTGTCGTCGATGGCAAAGGTCGGCGCCACCGAGGCGGCCGCCCGCGTCGTCGACCGCTCGGTGCAGATCATGGGCCGCTTCGGGCTCGTGCGCGGCGGGAAGCTCGAGCGCCTCTACCGGGAGGCCCGTCCCATGCGGATCTACGAGGGCTCGACCGAGGTGATCTTCGATTCCCTGGCCAAGCAACTCGTGAAGGAAGCCCAGTAGGGGCAGAATGCGGACCAGAGGCAGGCACCCATGACAACGGACGCGAACACCACCAAGCTGGAGCGAGTCGTCATCCGCTTCGCGGGCGACTCGGGCGACGGCATGCAGCTGACCGGCGACCGGTTCACCTCCGAAGCGGCCGCGTTCGGCAACGACCTCGCGACGCAGCCGAACTTCCCCGCCGAGATCCGGGCACCGCAGGGCACGCTGCCCGGCGTGTCGTCGTTCCAGATCCAGATCGCGGACCACGACATCCTCACCGCGGGTGATCGCCCGGACGTCCTCGTCGCGATGAACCCGGCGGCGCTGAAGGCGAACATCGGCGACCTGCCGCGCGGCGGCACCGTCATCGTCAACACCGACGAGTTCACCAAGCGCAACCTGTCCAAGGTCGGCTACGCCGCCAGCCCGCTCGAGGACGGCAGCCTCGACGAGTTCGTGATCCACCAGGTGCCGATGTCGAGCCTGTCGGTCGGGGCGGTCGAGCCGGCCGGCCTGAGCCGCAAGGACGGGGAACGCGCGAAGAACATGTTCGCGCTCGGGCTGCTGTCGTGGATGTACAACCGGCCGGTGGGGCGGATCGAGGAGTTCCTGCGCACGAAGTTCGCCAAGAAGCCGCAGGTCGCCCAGGGCAACCTGCTCGCATTCCACGCCGGGTGGAACTACGGCGAGACCACGGAGACGTTCGCGACGACGTTCGAGGTGGCCAAGGCGGACCTGCCGCCCGGTACGTACCGGCAGATCACCGGCAACACCGCCCTGGCCTACGGCCTGGTGGCCGCCGGTGAGCTGTCCGGGCTCGAGGTGTTCCTCGGGACGTATCCGATCACTCCCGCCTCCGACATCCTGCACGAGCTGACCAAGCACCGCAGCCTCGGCGTGACCACCTTCCAGGCGGAGGACGAGATCGCCGCCATCGGCGCGGCAGTCGGGGCCTCCATCGGCGGCGCCCTGGGCGTCACCAGCACCTCCGGTCCGGGCCTGGCCCTCAAGAGCGAGGCCATCGGCCTGGCCGTGATGACCGAAATCCCCCTCGTGGTGATCGACGTGCAGCGCGGCGGACCGTCGACGGGCCTGCCGACCAAGACCGAGCAATCCGACCTGCTGCAGGCGCTGTACGGGCGCAACGGTGAGTCGCCGGTCGCGGTGCTCGCGCCGCGCTCACCGGCCGACTGCTTCGCCACCGCGGTCGAGGCGGCCCACATCGCCCTGACCTACCGGACCCCGGTGCTGCTGCTGTCCGACGGCGCCATCGCCAACGGCTCCGAACCCTGGCAGATCCCGCGGGTAGACGAGCTCGCCCCGATCGAGCCGGGCTACGAGACGGGCCCGGACGCCGGTGGTGCGCCCCTGCGCCCCTACGCCCGGGACCGCGAAACCCTGGCCCGCACCGTGGCGATCCCCGGAACGCCCGGCCTCGAGCACCGGATCGGTGGCCTCGAGAAGGCGAACGGCAGCGGCAACATCTCCTACGACCCGGCCAACCACGATCTGATGGTGCGCCTGCGCCAGGCGAAGATCGACGGGATCTCGGTCCCGGATGCCGAGGTCGACGATCCGTCGGGGCAGGCGGAACTGCTGATCGTGGGATGGGGCAGTTCCTACGGGCCGATCGGCGAGGCGTGCCGCCGGGCCCGGCGGCGCGGCACCGCGGTCGCCCACCTGCACCTGCGGCACCTGAACCCGTTGCCGCGCAACCTCGGTGAGGTACTCGGCCGGTACCGCACGGTGATCGCGCCCGAGATGAACCTGGGACAGCTGACGAGCGTGCTGCGGGCGCGCTACCTCGTCGACGTCCAGCCGGTGACCAAGGTTCAGGGCCTGGCCTTCCTCGCCGACGAGATTGTCGACGCGATCGATGCCGCGCTCGCCGGCACCCTGCGCGAGCTGGAACACGCCAAGACCACCGCCGCGCTGGCTGCGGCCGAGTACCGTCCGGAGCCGGACCGCGAGGAGGAATCGGCATGACCGAGTTGATCAGCCGCGTGGGCACCGATCTCGGCTTGAGTGCCACCGCGCTCGTCCCGACGACCGACACCCCGCAGAAGGCCAAGGACTTCACGAGCGACCAGGAGGTGCGCTGGTGCCCGGGCTGCGGTGACTACGTCATTCTGGCCGCGATCCGCAACTTCCTGCCCGAACTCGGCCTGCGGCGCGAGAACCTGATGTTCGTCTCGGGCATCGGCTGTTCGAGCCGGTTCCCGTACTACCTCGAGACCTACGGCCTGCACTCCATCCACGGCCGTGCGCCGGCGATCGCGACCGGTCTGGCCGTCACCCGGCCCGACCTGTCGGTGTGGGTGGTCACCGGTGACGGCGATGCCCTCTCGATCGGCGGAAACCACCTGATCCATGCGCTGCGCCGCAACGTGAACCTCACGATCCTGTTGTTCAACAACCGGATCTACGGCCTGACGAAGGGGCAGTACTCGCCCACGTCCGAGGTCGGGAAGATCACCAAGTCCACGCCGATGGGTTCGGTGGACCACCCGTTCAACACGCTGTCCCTCGCTCTCGGTGCCGAGGCCACCTTCGCGGCCCGAGCGCTCGACTCCGACCGCAAGGGTCTGACCGACGTGCTGCGCCGCGCAGCCGAGCACCGGGGCACCTCGTTCGTCGAGATCTATCAGGACTGCCCGATCTTCAACGACGGCTCCTTCGACGTGCTGCGCAAGGAGGACGCCGAGCAGCGGGTGATCCCGCTGCGCCACGGTGAGCCGATCGTGTTCGGCGCCGAGGGCCAGAAGTGCGTCGTCCGTGACGGATTCGGACTGCGCGTGGTGGACACGGCGACGGCCGACCCGGGTGCGATCGTGGTGCACGATGCGCACGCCGACGATCCGGAGTACGCCTTCGCGCTGTCGCGGCTGTCCGACCAGGACCTCGAACACACCGTGTTCGGCGTGTTCCGCAGCGTTGCCCGTCCGACGTACGACGACCTGGTGCGGGAGCAGAACGAGAGCGCCCGCACCGGCGGTCTCGACCGCCGAGACTCCCTGCAGTCCTTGTTGACCGGGCACGACACCTGGACTGTGTCCGATTAGCCCGATGTTCGAATAGCGTCGATCGCCGCCCCTCGGCGCGGAAACTGGGGTCCTCGTACCCCTAGACAATGCGCATGATTAGTATAAAGTGACTGCCATCACACCTCCCTTCCTTCCCTCCCCTCGGCAGGAGTAGTCGTAATGTCGCTCAGGAACGAAATCGAAAACGCCCTCGCCCGCTACGCGCTCGCCTACGACGACGGCGACATGGACGGCGTCGAGCGCGTCTTCGGCGAAACCGCCGTGTTCACCATGAAGATCGGCGACGGCGACCTCATCGGGCCGCTGAACGGCCGCGAGGAGATCATGGGCCTGTTCCGCGGCGCGCACGAGTCGCAGACCGACCAGCGGCGGCACATCACCACCAATCTGCTGATCGACGAGATCGACGAGAAGAACGTCCGCACGGTGTCCTACCTGCTCATCACCTCCGCGGAGAACGGTGCGCTGAAGGTGTTGTCCACGGGCAAGTACGAGGACGAGTGGACCCGGAGCGGCGGCGACTGGGTGCTCACCAAGCGGCACATCGCCCTCGACCTCCCGTACTGAACCCTCCCGCATCCGGAGACACCCATGACGATGAACCAGGGCCTCATCCCCGCCAAGTGGGCCGCCCTCACCCCGAACCGCATGGCGTTGTACGACGTCCCCAACGATCGCCGCATCACGTTCGCCGACCTCGACGAGCGCGTCCGGCGCCTGGCGAACGGACTGCGCGGACTCGGCCTGGAGAAGGGCGACCGCGTCGCCGTGCTGACCAAGAACAGCATCGAGTTCCAGGAACTGTTCTTCGCCGTCGGCCGAGCGGGACTGATCCTGCAGCCGCTGAACTGGCGGCTGGCAACTCCGTCCCTGCTCGGGCTCGTCGCCGACGCCACCCCGAAGGTGCTCATCACCGCCTCCGAGTTCCGTTCCGTGGCAGAGGAACTGAGTCGATCCACCACGGTCGACCACTGGCTCGAGTTCGGCCCGGGCGGAAGCGGGACGTACGAGGAGCTGCTCGCGAGCTCCAGCCCGGCCGAACCGATCTGGACGCCGAGCGTCGGGGGAGACGACCCGTTCTTCATCCTCTACACCGGCGGCACCACCGGCGAGTCCAAGGGCGCGCTGCACTCGCACACCAGCGCGGCCGCCGGCATGCTCAACCAGACCGTCGCCGAGCGGGTCGTTCCGACCGACGTCTACATGCTCACCGGCCAGATGTACCACATCCCGGTGGTGCTCTCGATGAACTACATGAAGCACGGATGTCCGGTCGTGCTGGTCAATTTCGAGGCCAGGCAGGCGCTCGAGATCATCGAGTCGGAACGGGTCTCGGCGTTCCTCGGCATCACCACGATGCTGAACTGGATGATGGCCGTGGAGAACTTCGACTCCTACGACCTGTCGAGCCTGCGCAACATCCAGTACGGCGGCGGCCCCATGCCGTCCGCGATCGTGCGCAGCGCGCTCGAGGCGTTCCCGTGCACCCTCATCCAGGGATACGGCCAGACCGAGGGCACGACCATGTCGTTCCTGTCCCAGGAGGACCACCTCGACGCGGTCAACGGCATCAACGAGCACCGGCTGAAGTCCTGCGGCCGCGAAGGATTCGGCACCACGATCCGGGTCGTCGACTTCGACGGCAACGAGGTCCCCAAGGACGGCAGGACCCCCGGCGAGATCGTGGTCCGCTCCGAGGCCAACATGCTCGGCTACTGGAACAAGCCGGAGTTGACCGCGCAGACCCTGCGCGACGGTTGGATGTGGACCGGCGACGTCGCGGTCTGGGACGAGGACCACTACGTCTATATCGTCGACCGGGCCAAGGACATGATCATCTCCGGTGGCGAGAACATCTACAGCATCCAGGTCGAAGAGGCCATCGGCGCCCATCCCGCAGTCCTCGAATGCGCCGTCATCGGCATCCCCGACGACGAGTGGGGCGAGGTCGTCAAGGCCGTCGTCGTGCTCAAGCCCGGGCACACCGCCACCGAACAGGAGATCATCGACACCGCGAAGCGGAACCTGGCCTCCTACCAGAAGCCCCGTTCGGTCGACTTCGTCGACGCCCTGCCGAAGGCGCCGACCGGGAAGATCATGAAGCGGGACCTGCGGGCGCCGTATCTCGAAGCGACGGCGGCCCGATGACCGTGGACACCGGACGCCGGGTGCCGACCGAGACCGAACTCGCCGAACTGGTCGGCACGCGCTTCCCCGGCGGCCAGGCCACGCTCGAGCCGTGGTGGGTGCACCTCGTCCTCGACAGCATGCTCGCCGACCCCGCCGACGGCGGTGCGCACCCGGTGCTGGTGTTCCTCGTCGCCACCGGCGCGATGGGCTGGAGCTGGGACGAGTTGTTCGCGGTGTTCGGGGCCACCGAGGCCGACGGCCCGATGGCCGGGGAAACCGAGACGGTGGTGCACCGGCCGCTGCGCGTCGGCGCCACCTACCGCGTCTCGGGCGAGATCGTCTCCGCGACGCGCAAGGTGGGCCGGCGCACCGGCGTCTTCGACATCGTCGGCTACCGTCTCGACCTGCACGACGAGGACGGCGCGCACTGTGCCTCCACCACCAACTCGATCGTGTTCCCGCGGCGAGGAGAGAACGCATGAAACCGACCGTCGGACAGAAGATTCCCGAGCGCACCATCGACGCGGTGGATCCGGCCCGGATGAAGACCCTCTCGGCGCTCATGCGGGACCCGAACCCGATCCATTTCGATCGGAAGGCGGCGAGCGCGCTGGGCCTCGGCGACCGCACGGTCAATCAGGGCCCGAGCAACATCGCCTACGTCGTGTCCATGCTCGGCTCCTGGGCCGGTGGCGTGGACCGGGTCACCGGATACCGGTTCAGATTCCTCGGCAACGTATTCGAGGGTGACAGGCTGCGGGCCGCGGGCGTGGTGACCGACGTGGAGGAGACAGCCGACGGCCTCCTGGTGCGCTGCGACCTCACACTCGACGTCCTCGGCGGAGCGCGCGTTCTCGAAGGCACCGGGACCGTCCGGTTCCCCGTCGATCGCTAGACACCAATTCTCACGAGAGGGGCGACAATCATGGCAGGACGAGTAGAAGGCAAGGTCGCGTTCATCACCGGGGCCGCCCGCGGCCAGGGTCGCAGCCACGCGCTGCGGCTCGCCGAGGAGGGCGCCGACATCATCGCGGTCGACATCTGCGAGAACATCGACTCGGTGACCCCGTACTACCCGCTGGCCACCGAGGACGAGCTCAAGGAGACCGTCCGGCTCGTCGAGGCCCTCGACCGGCGGATCGTGGCGCACCGCGCCGACGTCCGGGACCGCGCGGCGCTGCAGCGCGCCTTCGACGACGGGGTGGCGCAGCTCGGCGGCGTCGACATCGTGGTCGCCAACGCCGGCATCGCCACCTACGGCCGCTCGTGGGAACTCACCGCCGAGCAGTGGCGCGACATGATCGACGTCAACCTCACCGGCGTCTTCAACACCGCGGTCGTCGCGATCCCCACGATGATCGAGCAGGGCCGCGGTGGGTCCATCATGTTCACCAGTTCGATCGGTGGCCTCAAGGGCATTCAGCAGGTCGCCCACTACGTCGCCGCCAAGCACGGCATCGTCGGGCTCATGCGGACCATGGCGAACGAGCTCGGTCCCCACAGCATCCGGGTCAACACCATCCACCCGACGAACGTCGACACCATCATGATCCAGAATCCCGGGACGTACGGCATGTTCTCCCCGGGGGATCCGGAGCCGTCGCAGGAGAAGGCGATGCCGGGGTTCATGTCGCTGAACACGCTGCCGGTGCCCTGGGTCGAATCGATCGACATCAGCAACGCGGTGCTGTTCCTCGGCAGCGACGAGGCACGGTACGTCACCGGAGTCACCTTCCCGGTGGACGCCGGCGCGTACGTGAAGTGATGTGACGATGGCCGTCGGAATCGACGACAACGAGGATCTGCGTACGCTGCGGGTCGACGAGGAGGGCATCGCCGAACTCGTTGCGGCGCAGACCGAATGTACCTTCGCCTTCAGTACGGCGGCCGGGTGGCCCGCCGGGGTGGTGATGAGCTACCTGCACCACGACGACCGGTTCTGGCTCACCGCCGCGAAGGACCGCGCGCACGTACGTGCGGCGATGCGTGAATCCCGTGTGACGCTCGTGATCTCGAATGCCGGCACCGGCCTGCCCGGCAGGCGGATGCTCGCCGTCCGCGGCCGCGTCGCCGTCCACGCCGACGCGGAGACCAAACGCTGGTTCTATGCGGCGTTCGCGGAGCGTCATGCTCCGACCGATCCCGCAGCCTTCCAGCGACTGCTGGACAGCCCCAACCGAGTCGTCCTGGAAGTCCGTCCCGTTCGCATCGCGGTCAGTCACGACTCGACCAGGATGCCGGGCGACGGACGCGGCGGCTCGCTCGGGCCTCGACCGAACAAGGAGTGAACAATATGATCGCGGATCCGGACTCCGCCTACGCCCACCTGCTCTCGCCGTTCCAGATCGGCCCGATGAAACTGCGCAACCGCGTGGTGCTGCCGCCGCACGCCTCGGCGATCGGCAACATCTTCGGGTCCGAGGCCGACGCCGAACGCAACCTCGCCTACTACGTGTCCCGGGCGAGGGGCGGAGCCGCGTGGTTCGACAGCCTCAGCGCCTGGGTTCCGAACACCGGAGTGATCCCGGGGTTCGAGCCCACCGGCGTCGGCGCCACGGTCGAGGGCCACTACAGCCTGCCGATCTTCGTCGAACGCGTACAGGCGTATTCCGATGCCCTGCACGCCGAGGGCGCGGTGGCGACGGGGCAGATGGTCCACCAGGGCGGCATGCCGCATGGTGCGTCGTCGGTCCTGAGCGCTCCGGTGATCAACAACGTCCCACACAAGCTGAACCGGGACGAGATCGCCTACTTCGTCGGCCAGTACAAGTTCTGTGCGGAGCAGGCCCAGAAGGCACGCCTCGACGGCGTCGAGCTCCACATGAACCACGACGATCTGCTCGAGTACTTCCTCTCGCCGCTGACCAACAAGCGCGACGACGAGTACGGCGGCTCGATCGAGAACCGTTGCCGGTTCCCGGTCGAGGTGCTGCGGGCCATCCGCGACGTGATCGGATCGTCCATGGTCATCGGCATCCGGCTGAACCTGCGCGAGGAGGTCCCGGGCGGCTACGACATCACCGGGGCCATCGAGATCGCGCAGTACCTCGAGAGCACCGGCCTCGTCGACTACTTCCACGGCGTGGTGGGCAGCCCGTGGGGCAACCCGTCCTACATCCAGCCGCACTTCTACGAGGCCGGCCAGTGGAGCGATCTCGCCGGGCAGCTCAAGCGGGCGGTGTCGCTGCCCGTCGTGCACACGGGCCGCATCAACCACCCCGACGTCGCCGAACGGATCCTCGCGGCCGGCGACGCCGACGTCGTCGGCATGGCCCGCGCGCACATCGCCGAGCCGTCGATCATCGAGAAGGTCCGCACCGGCCGCGTCGACGAGATCCGGCCCTGCGTCGGCGGCAACGAGTGCATCAGCCGCCGCTACGTCGAGGGCCTGCCGTTCGGCTGCGCGGTCAACCCCGTCACCAGCAACGAGGTCGACGGGCCGTGGCCCACCGTAACCGACCCCCGGCGCGTGCTCGTCGTCGGTGGCGGCCCGGCGGGCATGGAGTTCGCGGCCCTGGCCCGGGAGAAGGGCCACGACGTGGAGTTGTGGGAGGCGTCCGACGTGCTCGGCGGCCAGCTGCGCACCGCGATCAACGCGCCCACGTACGACATGTTCGAGAAGTACCTGGACTGGCAGCAGCGCCGGCTCGAGCGGGCGGGCGTGAAGATCGACTACCGGCACGCGGCGACGAAGGCGGAGATCGAGGCCGCCGGATTCGACGTGGTGGCGGTCGCCACCGGCTCCACCCGCCGGATCCCGGACATCCCGGGCGTGTACGGCGACAACGTCGCCGACATCCGCGACGTCCTGAACGGCGACGCCGCGGTCGGCAAGCGGGTCCTGATCGTCGCGCAGGACGATCACATGCCGCCGCTGTCGCTCGCCGACTTCCTCACCGATCGCGGTCACGACGTCACCATCGTCTACGCGACTCAGGTCGCGGGCCAGCTGCTCGGCCGCTACATCGTCGGTGCGATCCTCGGGCGCCTCGACGAGAAGGGCGTGCAGTACCGGTTCATGGAGGACGTCGTCGAGATCACCCCGACCGGGGTGGTCACCCGCAACGTCTACTCCGGCCGCACGCACCAGGTCGACGGCTTCGACTCGGTGGTGCTCGCCTGCGGTGGCATCGGGGACGCCGGCCTGTACGAGAGCATCAAGGACGGCCCGGCTGCCGAGGGCGAGCGGGAGGTGCACATTCTCGGTGACGCCTACGCGCCGCGGCGCCTGGTGTTCGCCACCCGTCAGGCGTTCGCGCTCGCGAAGCTGATCTGACGGACACCACGACGGGGGTGCGGGCTTCGGGCCCGCACCCCCGTTTCGGTGTCCGTCGGCGATGAGCGGGAGG